>NZ_JAPEHX010000150.1:0-657 GCF_028823655.1 Exiguobacterium sp. B2(2022)
ATACGTTCCGTCGCGTCGGAGAATGGCTCAACGACCGATCTGCATCATAAGACAAGCCGCCTTCTCAAGTGAGAGGGCGGCTGTTTTGATGGGTTGCCTCTTGGAGGGCGGTGACGATTCGATGGGCGTCACTAGTTCCGAGGAAGGTGGCTTCATAGTCAAAGATCCCGTTTTCAAGCTCGATCATTGAGCTTGGGCGAACGAGCAGTTCCATCTCTTCTCCGTGATGAGACAACATGATTTTCAACTCAATCGTATTCGTGATTGGTAGGCGGACAGTCGCATAAAAGTGTAAGGTCCGTAGACTACTTTTGGTCAACAAAATCGGTGTTGATCCAATGGTAATTTCACGGTCGTGAAGTTTATGAATAGTAACTGTCGCGTCAAGGGAGAAAGCCTGACGTTTCAGGTGGGGACCGGTCTCTGTCGTCATCAAGAATCGATTCTCGAGTGCCTGCTCAAATGCTTCGATTCTGAGAGGACGGCTGAACAAATAGCCTTGAACGATTCGGCAGTTGAGTCGGCGGAGTGTCATTAATTGATCAAGCGTTTCCACGCCTTCAATGACCACATCCATGCCGAACTCTTCTGCCATAAACAGAATCGTGCGGACAATGGCTTGTGTTTTCTTATTGACGTGAAGGTCTCTGGCAAACT
>NZ_JAPEHX010000151.1:0-656 GCF_028823655.1 Exiguobacterium sp. B2(2022)
TTTTTTATAGATGTCATCATGTGAATAAGATATTTCGTATTAAAAATAGCATGAGGCGTTGAACCAAATTTATTTATAATTATTCCAAAAAATTCATTTTTAAAACAGAAGCCACCTTCTCAAGTGAGAAGGCGGCTTCTGTTCGTCAAGGCACATTCATTTGTTTTTGGAGGATCGTACTGATCAAACGTGCATCGCTTCGGTTGAGGTAAGTCGCCTCATATTCATAGATACCATTATCGAGCTCGATCATACTTTTCGGTTGGACAAAGAGCTCAATTTGTTCATCGGAATGGGAGAGCAACATCTTTAATTCGATGTTCTTCGTCACGGGAAGACGAACCGTCGCATAAAAATGGAGTGATTGCTGACTACTTTTCGTAAGTAGGACGGGAGTCGAGCCAATTGTGACTTCCTTCCGATTTAATCGGTGAATCGTGATCGTCGCGTCAATAGAAAAACCTTGTCGCGTCACGGTCTGCCCACTCTGGTTCGTCGTCAGAATCGGGGTCTCCAATAAATTTGCGAACGCTTCTATCCCGAGCGGTCGGCTGAAAAGATATCCTTGGACGATTTTGCAATTAAGACGGCGCAGAACTTCTAATTGCTGAAGCGTCTCGACTCCTTCAATGACGACGTCGATGCCAAACTCCTCG
>NZ_JAPEHX010000152.1:0-655 GCF_028823655.1 Exiguobacterium sp. B2(2022)
TGGATGCGTGCGAGTGCTTCTTTCGCATCTTGTCCGGCAGCGATGTTTTGAAGTTCTTTCCCGAGTGCGTCGTATACTTTCGGGTCACGGATTCCGCGTCCTGCGACAGCGTTCTTCACTGTCTCGTTCAAGATTTCGTAAGACTCACGCTCGACGTCGTTCGTGAACTTGTCTTCGTATGCGACTTCGATGTCTTTGACAGCTGGTGCCATCTCAAACTTCTCCATGTAGAGCGCCTGGCCTTCGCCTTGTGTCATGTAGGCGATGAAGGCAGCCGCACCTTCTTGTTGTTTCGACTCTTTGTTGACACCGAGTGCCATGTCGATTGAAGCGATGACCGGTTGTTCTGTGCCACCTGCAAGGTTAGGCATCGGGACGAAGCCGATCTCGTCTTCGAAGTTGTTCCACTTGTCACGCTTCTCGACCGTCGTCATCGAGTGAGCTTCCCATGAACCGATGATCCACATTGCGGCCTTCTTGTCGAAGAAGTTGTTCATGCCGTCCATGTATGTCGCGAGACCCAATGCCCCTTCTTGGAACACTTTGTCTTCGTACAGTTGTTGCCAAAGTTCAGCCGTCTCGACCATCTCTTTGTCCGTCCACTTCGCGTCACCCGCAAGTACGTCTTGGATGTAGCCTGGTGCGACTTGGTGGC
>NZ_JAPEHX010000153.1:0-641 GCF_028823655.1 Exiguobacterium sp. B2(2022)
CCGGGGTCGTTCAGTTGAATGGCTACACGACAACGCAGCGAACGAAATACAATGAGAGCTTTGGCTATATGCCGGACGATTTCTCCTTTGATGGCACATGGACGGTTGAAGAGACCTTCGCCTACTACGCCATCTTGCAAGGCGCACGTCCGACTGCTGAAGTTCTCAAACGGGTCGGGTTATATGAATATAAGCGCAAGAAAATCGCCGAATTATCGAAAGGGATGCGCCAACGTCTCCTCTTGGCACAAGCGCTCGTCAATGAGGCGGCTATCCTGTTATTAGATGAACCGACGAACGGTCTAGATCCGATCTGGATGCGAATGCTTCAAGATTTACTACGTGAAGAAGCGGAGCGAGGGACGACCATCGTATTTTCAACTCATCAACTAGATGTTGCAGCTATGTTGTCAGATGAAGTCTGGATGATGAGAGCGGGTTCTATTTGTGGGAAGGTACATGTCCATGAAGAACAAGCCGCGTATGAACGTCTAAGAGAATTCTTTTTCGGATCAGAAGATGACACTTGTCAAATGGACGTGGCTCGCACAAAATAATAGACAGTTGAAGTGGTGCTCGGAACCTTCCGACGCCACTATTTTTTTGGGGAGATGGAACGGATGAGAAAAAATGTGACGGTT
>NZ_JAPEHX010000154.1:0-640 GCF_028823655.1 Exiguobacterium sp. B2(2022)
ACGATTTATCAAAAAGGCCAAATTCATCAACAACAAGTCACTCGACGACTATCACTGGGGCAATCACATCTACTTCCCGAAGCATTTGGATAAGGACGAACTGACCTCATTGAATTTCGTCGGGCATTCACAGAACGTCGTTCTGACAGGGTCCCCGGGGACAGGAAAGACCCATTTGGCCATCGGACTCGGGAGAGAAGCTTGTCACAAAGGTTATGAGGTGAGGTTCTTCCGGGTCTCCGAGCTCGTAGAGCAACTTAACAAGGCCTGGAGGGATGGGAAGCTGAGCAGCTTCCATTCACGTCTCGAATCGGCAGACCTGATCATTTTGGACGAGATGGGATACATCCCTCTCACAAAAGAATCTGCGGAACTCCTGTTCCATCTCATTACCGACTGGTATGAGCGAAAGAGCTTGATCATCACATCCAACCTTGAGTTCAGCCAGTGGAATCGTATCTTTGGCGACGCACGCCTAACGGCGGCACTCGTCGATCGCGTCATCCATCACGCTCACATATTAAATTTCACAGGTGACAGTTATCGTGTCACGCATGCGTTGTCGAAACACTAAAACCCAGCTGGCAAAGTTCTGTACTTTTCGTTGCATTATTGTGCACATTTGTATTGCAAAATACAA
>NZ_JAPEHX010000155.1:0-604 GCF_028823655.1 Exiguobacterium sp. B2(2022)
TGCAACAAAACTGGACGAAGCATTGAAGTTTGCTTCACATTACGTCCAATCACTGGCATAATAGAGTGTGAAGTGCAAACGGAAAGAGGTGGATTCTTGTGAGCCAAATGGATCGCACGATGCAATTCAATTTTCCAGAAGATGATCAACGTGCTAACACACGTGAGACGCTGATTACGGTATATCAAGCACTCGAGGAAAAAGGTTATCAACCGATCAATCAAATCGTGGGATACTTATTGTCAGGTGACCCCGCCTACATCCCACGTCATAATGATGCGCGAAACTTGATTCGCAAAATTGAGCGGGATGAACTTCTCGAAGAGTTGGTCAAATCGTATTTGAACGATCGTAGAGAGGATTAATATGAAGCGAGTCATGGGACTCGATGTCGGATCGAAGACAATTGGTGTCGCTGTGAGTGACCTGATGGGATGGACGGCACAAGGTGTGGAGACGGTCTATTGGACCGAACCCGACTTTGATGAAGCCGTCCGTCTCCTTCGTCCGTTTATCGAGCAGTACGATGTGAAAGAAGTCGTCGTCGGTCACCCGAAAAACATGAATGGGACAGTCGGTCCACGCGGTGAGGCGTCAGAGGCGT
>NZ_JAPEHX010000156.1:0-596 GCF_028823655.1 Exiguobacterium sp. B2(2022)
ACGCCCGCAATGGACGCCGCCTTATTCAGTTCCCGTATTTTTTGAACAACTGATAGTTCTTATTCCCGCCTGACAAGTTGTAGACGTCGGTGAATCCGAGGTTACGGAGCACGTTTTGTGCCGCGTTCCCCGTCACCCCGCCGTTACAATAGACGACGGTCGGCTTGTTTTTGTCCATGTCTTTCGCAGCTTCCCGCAAGTTGCCGAGTGGGACGTTGACCGCACAATCGACACACGCCTTCTCGAACTGCGCTGCTTTCCGCGTATCGATGATTTGCATGTCTTCCCCTGCATCGATTCGTGTCTGCAGCTCGGCTGGTGTGATGAGTCGTGCCGCCTTGTCGATACTGTTCGAAAGGACCATCCCTGTATACATGACCGGATCTTTCGTCGTCGAGAACGGTGGTGCGTATGCGAGGTCAAGGTGGAACAAGTCATCCACTTTCGCCTTCAGTGTGATGGCCGTGACGAAGACGTCGATTCGTTTGTCGACTCCTTCGAATCCGACGATTTGGATGCCGAGCAATTGACGTGTCGAACGGTCTGCGACCGCTTTAATCGTCATGTCTTTTCCACCCATATAGGCAGGCTTATCC
>NZ_JAPEHX010000157.1:0-590 GCF_028823655.1 Exiguobacterium sp. B2(2022)
ACGCCGACCCATGCGTCTTTCGCACCGAGTTGCATCGGGATGACCTTGTCGCCTGACGCGTTGATCTTGTCGATCGCTGCGACCGTCTCGTCATACGTCTTCGGCGGTGTCACGCCGTATTTGTCGAGGAGCGTCTTGTTGTACATGAGGTATGCCTGTCCTGTGAAGCCGACCGGTACCGCGTACTGCTCGCCGTCGACCGTCGTCTGTTCGACGCCGAGCTCGATCAATTTGTCTTTCCAGCCTTCGCCGGCCGCTTTGTCCATGTAGTCTTTCGCTGGCACGAGGCGATCCTTATATTGCGGGATCATCGGTTCCTTGAGACCGATGACATCCGGACCGTCTCCCCCGAGCATCGCGACTTGGAGCTGTTGCTCGTAATCTTCGAGACGCTTGAATTTGACGACGTAGTCGTCTTGCGATTCGTTGAACGCCTTCGCCATTTCTTCCCCGACTTCAGGTTGTGGCGCCCAGCCCCACCATGTGATGACCGGCTTACCGTCTTCCGTTGTCGCCGCCGCTTGTTCGTCATCGCCGCACGCAGCGAGTAAAGATGAGAGCATTAAGACAGATGATGCGAGTGCAATCGT
>NZ_JAPEHX010000158.1:0-559 GCF_028823655.1 Exiguobacterium sp. B2(2022)
TGATTCTATTCTTTATATGTCCAACGAATGCGATGTGATTTTCTGCAAGATTTTTAGGGAAATTAATTCTTCTAGAGCTCCCGTCATTCCTTTTTAAAACTACGTTGTAATTACCATTTGTAGTAGTTCTAACGTATACTTCCGTCGGTAGTATAAATTCTTTACTTACTTCCGAAACAATCAATTCAACTTTCAAACTATCCTTTTCTTCACCTAAAATATTGTCTTGTAAGAGTTTTAGATACCTAACTTTATAATCATTAATAATAGCTGATATCTCATTTTCATCAGAAATATCATAATTTATTGACAGTTCAATTTCGTTTTCGCTATCTTCAAAGTCAAAAAAATCTACAAACTTTAAATCTTCTTCGTTATTGATAATAATTTTTTTGATAAATCCATCTTTCATAAAATCTTTTTGCTGATCCTTCAGGAAATTTGTAAATAAGGAATAAGCTTCTAATAATATAGTTTTCCCTAAACTATTATCTCCAACAATTATGTGTAGTGCAAAATAGGAGTGCAGAAGTGTGCAACGGAAACGTACACAACTCTG
>NZ_JAPEHX010000159.1:0-549 GCF_028823655.1 Exiguobacterium sp. B2(2022)
AAAAGGATTTCACGCTCGCCTTTTTTGATTTTAGTAATCAATGCTGTCG
Organism: Exiguobacterium sp. B2(2022); assembly: GCF_028823655.1. NCBI lineage: Bacteria > Bacillati > Bacillota > Bacilli > Caryophanales > Exiguobacterium > Exiguobacterium sp. B2(2022). The sequence continues at coordinate 50 of NZ_JAPEHX010000159.1, forward strand.
TTTCTTTCATTTGGGTCGGCAAAGTCTGCTCCTTCAAAATTCCATTTAAAAATGTTGACTTTCCAGCCGATACTTCCCCAGTGACTGCTAAAGTAAACGTACTCCGCATCATTCTGTCGAGAAGTTCGTGTCCCTCTTCTACAATCGACTCGACACCAACCAGTTTGGCGAATTGAATCATCTGCTGGAGCGATTGACTCATAGCTTTGAGCGTTCGATTGTAATGTTCAACTTTTTCCATTTTCTTCACTCCATCATGTTTTGATTACAGTAATAAATATTTATGAAAGATATTTTTGAATAACCTAATCCACACAATTTTATGATTATAATAGAACTCAAATTCAATCATAATGTAATTATAAGGAATTATATCGGATTATTGTTGTTTATTTTTTCTAATCAAGTACATAATATAACAAATTTCACCTCAATAAAAAAGCTCATCATGCGAGGTCGCATGATGAGTTTCATTTTTCATTCCACCCCAAACCGATACA
>NZ_JAPEHX010000015.1:0-46863 GCF_028823655.1 Exiguobacterium sp. B2(2022)
TCAAAAATTGTAAAACTTATTTTTGCCTCATCGTTCAGTTTTCAAAGTTCGTCTGCCGCTCTTAGCGACTCATTTATAATAGCATCTGACTTTATATTCGTCAACTATAAAAATAAAGTTTTTTAAAAAAGAATAAATAAAGACGATTCCTATCATTTTTGCTGAGAGGAATCGCCAGTCTTTTCTTATTGAAACGATACAATTTTCACTTCAGCCAAACGCGATAAATCATATTCAGTCTCATCCGTATCTTCTATAACAATAGGTCGCTCAATACGATTCGTATAGGCGTGAATCTTCCCACGCACTCCGCTACTCAATAAAACGGTTCGACCGATTTCATAAAACCCGAGCAACGTAGCGAGAAGCGACAAGGCCTCCTCGTCATAGGCTTTATTCTGCCACATATAGAAATATGCTTCTTCTGGCGAAAGTGGTTTTCGAAACGTTCGTGGTGCGGTTAACTGACAGAATCGATCAGCGACAATAAATAAAGGAGACGCGGGATTCAACTCCCGCTCGGTTAAACGTTTTGGAAAGCCGGATCCATCTAGACGTTCGTGATGCTCTGTGATCAATTGATAGACACGCCCTCGTAGCGTTTGATTACTTGGAAGCATCGCTGCCGAGACGAGTGGGTGTTGGTATAGTAGCTCCCTTTCCATTTTTGTGAAATAACGCATATGAGACCATTTTCGAATTTTAGCGTAACTCGCATCAGCGAAATAAGAAGCAATTCCGTAATCAAATTGAAGTTGGTGCTCATCCCCTCGATATTTCGATAAGGCGCGCGCGACGAGTGCTCGATAGATCGCATGGTAGATGACATGGTTTTTTCGCAATGGTTGATGTGTAAAAAAATGAACGACTGCTGAAAGCGGGAGTTCCTGACGAAATAGTTGATGAATAAACTCTAAACCTTCGTAAGGATTCGGAGCGATTCGCTCTTCCCACTGATTATAGTGTTTCTCATATTGTAGAACCTGTTCGCAAAGAAGCTTTTCTTCTATAGAAGTGAAGATTAATTGTTCAACGGGTGCAACATCAATTGCTTCAATCTTTAAGAAACGGAGCAAACGTAAATGTTCATTCGTTAAATGAATTCCTGCCTCTAAGGAAGAAACGGGTGACAATAACGTCATACCAACATGTACAGCGGATAAGTTCAAACGCACGCGAATCCCTCCTATATATGAAAAAGGTCGAACGGAAACACCGTTCGACCTCTCGTCTTACTCATTCACATCAGACGATTCGTCGGCTTCAGGTGCTTCTACCTGTTCCACCTCTCGTCTTACTCATTCACATCAGACGATTCGTCGGCTTCAGGTGCTTCTACCTCAAACCCATTCTCCAAATCGACTGCTGATTCCTCTTCTAACTCATCTTTTTTCAATTTTGCGATAGTCGCTAGACGATCGCCATCTTCAATGTTCATCACTTTCACACCACGTGTGCTTCGACCCATCTGAGAGATAGTTTGCGAATCGATTCGAATCGCAACGCCGTGTTCAGTCATCAACATGATGTCATCATCTTCATCAACAACACGCATACCCACGACTGTTCCACGATCTGTCTTAATTCCAATGATTCCGGAACCGCCACGACCTTGTGTACGGAACTGCTCCATAGCCGTACGTTTCCCGAATCCTTTTTCAGTGATAATCAAGACGTCTTGCGTTGTGCGAACGATTTCCATTGAGACGACTAGATCATCGTCTTTCTTCAAACGAATTGCACGAACACCACGTGCCGTACGTCCCATCGATCGAACTTCTCCTTCGAGAGGGAAACGAATCGACATTCCTTGGCGAGTTACAATCAACATTTCATCATCGCTCTTCGCCAAGCGGACAGTGACGAGCTCATCTGTTTCATTCAAGCTGATGGCACGAAGACCGTTTTTGTTGATTCGAGCGTATGCCGAGAGTGGTGAACGCTTAATTAAACCTTCTTTTGTAATGAAGACAAGAGACAATTGCTCATCTGCCACTTCTTCTTCCGATTCATTTTGCGCATCTTCTGCCACCGTTTGGTTTGCCAGGTAACTATTGAAATCGACAGGAATCATCGTTTCAACTTTTTCACCTTTATCAATTTGAAGCAAGTTAATAATCGGCATTCCTTTTGCGGTACGACTCATCTCAGGAATTTCATATCCTTTAAGACGGAAGACACGACCGAAGTTCGTAAAGAAGAGAATCGTATCGTGTGTCGATGCTGACAGCAAACGAAGTACGAAGTCTTCATCGTTCGTTCCCATACCTTGTTTCCCACGTCCACCCCGACGCTGTGCGCGGTATGAATCGGATGGAATTGACTTGATGTATCCTTCGCTCGTGAGCGTGATCATCATGTCACGAACCGGGATTAAATCTTCATCCTCAAGTTCAACGATGTCTGTACGAATCACCGTACGACGTGCGTCACCATACCGCTCTTTGATTTCAAGCAACTCGTTACGAATGATGTCGAGAAGCAACTCCTCATCACCAAGAATCGCACGAAGTTCCTCGATCAACGCTTTCACTTCACGGTATTCGCCTTCGATTTTCTCGCGCTCCAAACCAGTCAATCGTTGGAGACGCATATCTAAAATCGCTTGCGTTTGCTCAGTAGAAAGTCCAAAGCGAGCAATCAACTTCTCACGCGCCTCGTCACCAGTACGTGTACTACGAATGATGGCGATGACTTCATCCAAGTGATCAAGCGCAACACGAAGTCCCTCTAAGATGTGGGCACGTGCTTCCGCTTTATCCAAATCGAATTGCGTACGACGACGTACGACTTCTTTTTGGTGTTCGATGTAGTAATAGATGGCTTGTTTGATGTTCAACGTTTTCGGGCGACCGCCTACGAGGGCAAGCATGTTCACTCCGAACGTCGTCTGCATCGGCGTTTGCTTATACAAGTTGTTCAAGATGACACTCGCATTCGCATCCCGACGAACTTCGATGACGACCCGCATCCCATTACGGTCGGATTCATCACGCAAGTCTGTGATTCCTTCGATTTTTTTATCACGTACCAAATCGGCAATTTTCTCAACAAGACGTGCCTTGTTGACTTGATATGGGATTTCATGAACGAGGATCCGTTCACGACCGTTTTTCAACGTTTCGATTTCGGCTTTCGCACGCATCGTAATCGATCCACGTCCCGTTTCATAGGCACGACGAATCCCGCTGCGTCCCAAAATTTCTCCCGCTGTCGGGAAGTCAGGGCCTGGGATGTGTTGCATCAATTCAGCAATCGTGATGTCCGGGTTATTAGTAAGAGCCAACACCCCATCGATTACTTCATTCAAGTTATGCGGAGGAACGTTCGTTGCCATCCCGACCGCAATCCCGCTCGTTCCGTTGACAAGGAAGTTCGGGAAGCGAGCCGGAAGAACGACCGGCTCTTTCTCTTCACCATCGAAGTTTGGTTGGTAATCGATTGTGTTTTTGCCAATGTCTCGTACGAGTTCCATCGCAATCTTAGACATACGTGCCTCGGTATAACGCATCGCAGCGGCCGAGTCGCCATCGACTGAACCGAAGTTCCCGTGACCGTCGACTAGTTCGTAACGATAACTGAAATCTTGAGCCATACGAACCATCGTTTCGTAAACGGCAGAGTCACCGTGTGGGTGATACTTACCGATCACGTCCCCGACGACACGCGCCGATTTCTTATGTGGCTTGTCCGCACGAATTCCGAGCTCGTTCATCGCATACAAAATACGACGGTGAACCGGCTTCAAACCATCTCGCACGTCCGGAAGGGCACGTGATACGATGACGCTCATCGCATAGTCCATGAACGACGTTCGCATCTCTTGGCTAATATTTATATCCTTGATATTTTCTTGTTCTGCCATTCGTTATTGCCTACCCTTCTTATTAAATATCGAGGTTCTTCACGTAATGGGCGTGAGATTGAATAAAGTCACGGCGTGGTTCGACGTTGTCACCCATGAGCGTTTCAAAAATCTCATCTGCTTCAATCGCATCTTGAAGATCAACGCGAAGCATCGAACGCGTTTCCGGGTTCATCGTCGTATTCCACAACTGTTCAGGATCCATCTCTCCAAGACCCTTGTAACGTTGAACGCTATAACGTGCGTTTTCAGGAAGTTGTGCAAGTGTAGCTTGTAACTCTCGCTCGTTTTGAACATAGATTGTTTCTTTACCGTGCTTCACACCATAGAGCGGTGGTTGCGCAATATAGACGTATCCACTCTCCACGAGTGGTCGCATGTAACGATAGAAGAACGTCAATAACAGCGTACGAATGTGCGCTCCATCGACATCGGCATCGGTCATGATGATCAGTTTATGGTAACGTGCTTTTGATAAATCGAACTCATCCGCAATCCCTGTTCCGAGAGCCGTGATGATCGTCCGAACTTCTTGGTTGGCCAAAATCTTGTCAAGACGTGCTTTCTCGACGTTGATGATTTTCCCTCGAATCGGCAAGATTGCTTGGAAGTGACGGTCACGACCAGATTTTGCCGAACCACCCGCTGAGTCACCCTCAACGATGTATAGTTCAGATTTCGAAGCGTCTTTCGACGAACAGTCAGCCAATTTCCCTGGTAATGAACTGACTTCGAGAATACCTTTACGACGTGTCATCTCGCGTGCGCGTTTCGCAGCAAGGCGTGCGCGTGCTGCCATCAATCCTTTGTCGACAATGAGACGACCGACTGATGGGTTCTCGAGCAAGAATTGTTCGAACGTGTCACTGAATAACGTATCTGTCGCCGTACGAGCATCGGCATTTCCAAGTTTCGTCTTCGTCTGTCCTTCAAACTGAGGTGCCGGGTGTTTGACGGAAACAATCGCCGTCAATCCTTCACGGACATCATCCCCAGAAAGACTTCCGTCGGCCTCTTTCATCAATCCGAATCGCTTCGCATAATCATTGATTGAACGTGTGAGTGCTGTTTTAAATCCGGTCTCGTGCGTCCCACCTTCATGTGTCGGGATGTTGTTCGTGAATGAGTAGATGTTACTTGCGAAACCTTCGTTGTACTGAAGGGCAATCTCTACCTCAATTCCATCTTTCGTTCCGTGCACATATACAGGCTCTTCATGAATCGATGCTTTCGAACGGTTCAAGTGCTCGACGTAAGACTTAATTCCGCCCTCGTAGTGATAATTGCGTTCAATCGTCTCATCGCTACGATCATCTTTTGCGACAATCCGTAACCCTTTATTTAAGAAAGCAAGCTCACGAAGACGTGTTGCTAGCAAATCAAAGTCATACTCGAGCGTTTCTTGGAAGATATCGCCGTCCGGGAAGAAGCGGACAGTCGTTCCTGTCGTATCTGTCGTTCCGACGATTTCAAGTTCGCCTTGTGGCACGCCACGTTTGAACGATTGATAATACACGTTGCCGTCGCGACGGACGAACACTTCAAGTTTTGTCGATAGTGCGTTGACAAAACCGACGCCCCTACACCGTGCAAACCACCTGAAACTTTGTATCCGCCACCGCCGAATTTACCGCCGGCGTGCAATACCGTGAAAATAACTTCAACGGCAGGTCGACCTGTTTTCTTTTGAACGTCTACTGGAATCCCACGTCCGTTATCTTCGACAACGATGGAGTTTCCTGGCTCAACCGTCACTGTGATCGTGTCACAATAACCTGCAAGCGCCTCATCGATTGAGTTATCGACAATCTCCCATACTAAGTGGTGGAGACCGCGAGAGCTTGTGGAACCGATATACATCCCTGGACGTTTACGAACAGCCTCTAAGCCTTCAAGAACTTGAATCTGATCGGCGCCATACGCTTGTAATTCTTTTTCGTTTTCATTACTCATCGGTTATTTTCACCTACTATACATGATTTGGTGTTCCTTCTTACCACGATTACACGGATTCTGTTTCGACTTCGCCTTGTTTCACGTGAAACACTTTGGCTTGTTGAATGGTTTCATGTGCGATTCCATCAATGTTTGTTGTCGTCAAAATCGTTTGTACTTTTCGTCCCATCGTATCGAGTAGATGGGTTTGGCGATGATCGTCAAGTTCAGATAACACATCGTCTAATAACAACAGAGGATATTCGCCCACTTCTTCATGAATCAATTCAATTTCAGCTAGCTTCAATGACAAGGCCGCCGTTCGTTGCTGACCTTGTGAACCGAACGTTTGAACGTTTCGATCGTTTACGTACAATTCAAAATCGTCACGATGCGGACCAAATAAGGTCACACCTCTTCTTCGTTCGTTCTCTCTTATTTTATCAAACTTTTGACGATACGTTTCAAACATCTGTTCTTTTGAGAAACGTTCTTTTTGGAACGTGTCAGAAACGTATTGAATCGTCAGTGTCTCTAACTCACGTGTGATCCCAGAATGAATCGGATTAGCCCATTTTTCGAGTTGATCGATGAAATGATAGCGTCTCATCACAATCTTCACGGCGAGTTCAATCAATTGGTCCGTCAATACTTCGAGTAACGTCTCGTCCCCACCCTTTGTGGATAACTGCTTCAACAAGGCGTTTCGCTGTTTTAACGTCTTCAAATATTGATTGAGCTCATGTAAGTACACGGGACTGACCTGACCGATTTCCATATCTAAAAATCGCCGTCTCCCTTGTGGACTGCCTTTGACGATGGCTAAGTCCTCAGGGGCGAACAAGACGACGTTAAATGCGCCGACATAGTCACTGAGACGACGTTGTTCTAAATGATTGAGCTTTGCTTTTTTTCCTTTAGGAGAAAATGAGAGACTCTGCACCGATTCGCCGGTGCGTTTATGAATCCGTCCTTCGATACTTGCGGCATCAGCTTCCCAACCGATCAATTCTCGGTCTTGTGTCGTCCGATGCGATTTTGCGAGCGCAAGTACGTAAATCGATTCGAGAAGATTCGTTTTTCCTTGGGCATTCTCACCAATTAGAACATTCGTTTGTTCTGAGAAATCTAGCTCGAGGGTTTCGTAGTTGCGATAATTTTGCAATCGGATCGACTTTAAATGCACGTCAGTTTCCCTCGATTTGATATTCCCCGAAGCCTTCGACCTCGATTGTATCTCCATCTCTCAATTTACGACCACGGCGTTGATCCTGCTCACCGTTCACTTTGATCATGACATCTTCTAAAAAGAACTTTGCTTGTCCCCCACTTGAGATGATGTCTGCTAATTTTAAAAATTGTCCGAGCGTTACATACTCGGTTGTAATCGACACTTTTTCCATGTCGTCACTTCCTTTCTCACATGCTGATCTGAAAAAATCGCCATACATATTAGTTTATCGAAAATCGTCGAATAAGGCAAAAAGAGGGATGACAAGGTCAGACACCTCATCATCCCTATCCGCTGCTTACGATGTGCGGACTGGTAAAATCAGTTGAAGAACGCTATCTTGCTCAACCGGTCGTAGAATGAACGGTCGCATCGAACCCGTGAACTGGATTTCGATTTCAGATGCGTCGAGCGCACGAAGCGCATCCATTACAAACTTAGAGTTGAAGGAGATTTTCAATTCTTCCCCTTCAAGCGATAAGATGCTGACACGCTCAGACACTTTACCGACTTCAGGCGAATGTGAAGATACTTCGACTGCTGTCGTATCTTCCGCGACAAATTTAATCACGTTGTTCCGGTCAGCACGTGCTAAGAGTGACGCACGGTCGATGGCTTGTAAGAATTCTTTCGCATTCATACGTACTGCTGTACGATATTCTTCCGGAATGAGGCGTGACGTGTCTGGGTACGCCCCGTCTAACAAACGCGAGAAGAATGAGATATTTTTCATGCGGAACAAGATCTGCTGGTCTGTCAGTACGATTTCAATCGGCAACTCTTCACGATCGAGCAATTTAGCGAGTTCGTTGAGCGAACGACCAGGGACGACGACATTTTGGAACGTCAAGTCGTTATCTGTCTCAAAACGAGCACGACGAAGCGCCAAGCGGTGGCTGTCTGTCGCTACACATGTAAGGAAGCCTTTCTCAGCTGAGAAGTTGACCCCTGTTAGAACAGGGCGTGTCTCTTGTGAGGAAACGGCGAAACTCGTCTGACGGATGATCGTCTTCAAGAGATCCGCTGGTAGATAGAAACGACGGTCGCTCGCAAGTTCTGGGAGGCGAGGATATTCGTCCGGGTCGAGACCGTTCAAATGGAATTCTGCCTGGCCAGACTCAATTCGTGTCATGAAGTTTGGTGACACTTCGAGTGTGACTTCGTTTGTCGGCAACTTCTTCACGATTTCTCCTAAAAAGCGCGCATTTAATACGACACTTCCAGCACGCTGAATTTGAATAAGTTCGATTCCACCTTCTTCGATTGGGATCAAACGTTCAATCGAAATTTCAGTATCACTTCCTGTCAGTGTTAAACCGTCCGCATGAGCTTCAAGCTTTAAGCCTGTCAAAATTGGAATGGTCGTTCGTGATGCCACAGCTTTGGATACATCTTGTACGGCTTGCATGAATACATCTCGTTGAATCGTTAAATGCATGTGGATAATTCCTCCTAAGGTGAAATGAGTCATTTACTAATGATAATAATAGTATTAATTAAGTCATAATAGTAATAAGGGCTGTGGATACTGGGGATAAGTCCCCTGAAGCATACGTATGAAGCCATTTCGCCTGTGAATAACTTGTGGATAACTAAGGTGGTTTATCCACAGGATATCCACAGAGAATCCGTCATCAGTTAGACAGTGCTTTTTTCAATGTTTGAATCGTCTCTTGCATTTCCACATCGTTTTTCAGGAGCGTGCTAATTTTCTCATGTGCATGAATCACAGTCGTGTGGTCACGCCCTCCGAACTCTTCCCCGATTTTTGGCAACGAACTCTCCGTCATCTCACGAGATAGGTACATCGCGATTTGACGTGGGAATGCCAACGTTTTTGTCCGTTTTTTCGAGTTCAACTCTTCTACTTGAATGTTGAAGTGTTGACCGACGATTTCTTGAATGTCACGAATGACAATCTTCTTCGCTTCCTGGACCGGCATGATGTTATGAAGCGCTTCTGCTGCTACGTCTGGGTCAATCGGTCGCCCAACTAGTTTTGCGTAAGCGACAACGCGTGTCAACGCCCCTTCTAGTTCACGAATGTTCGTATCGATTTGATTCGCAATATAAAGCATGACCTCGTTTGAGATATCGAGACCTTCAGCAGTCGCCTTTTTACGGAGAATCGCAATTCGTGTCTCGAGGTCAGGTGGTGTGATGTCTGTAATGAGTCCCCATTCGAAACGCGAACGTAGGCGATCTTCTAACGTCGGAATTTCTTTTGGCGGTCGGTCGCTTGAAATGACGATTTGTTTCTGATCATTGTGTAGCGCATTGAAAGTGTGGAAAAACTCTTCCTGCGTTTGTTCTTTTCCTGCTAAGAACTGAATATCATCAATCAGCAACACATCGATGTTCCGATAGCGATTACGGAACTCGCCTGTTTTATTGTCTCGAATCGAGTTGATGAATTCATTCGTAAACTTTTCAGAAGAGACATACGCAATCCGAGCTCCTGGTTTTTGTCCTTTTACATAATGACCAATCGCATGCATCAAATGCGTTTTCCCAAGTCCAACTCCCCCGTAAATAAATAGTGGGTTATATGCACGGGCTGGCGCTTCAGCAACAGCGAGTGATGCGGCGTGGGCAAATCGGTTCCCCGATCCGATGACAAACGTCTCGAAGATATATTTGTCATTCAGCTGTCCGAGATCCCCTTCCTCTTTTGAAGGTAATGGTAAAGGCTGTTCCCTTGTTTCCGTCACGGCAATGGATTCTTGTGACGATCCATCCGCTGGAGCATACTTGTGTGCTTGAGATTCTTCAATAAAATGAATTTCGAGCTTATTGTTTGTGATTTCTTCGACCGTATCTTGTAAAAGTGACAAGTACTGTCGCTCTAACCACGTAACGATAAAACTGGCCGGCGCCGACACAACGAGTGTCGTTCCCATCAGTGATATCCCCTCGGTTGATTTCAACCACATGTCAAAACTAGCTTTTGGAGTTCGTTCCTCTTCTTCAATCACAGATAAAACGTTTCTCCAAATCTCGCGAGCATTCTTCAATGAAAGACCTCCTTTACTCACATGTTTGGTAAAACTTATTCACACGATATACACATACACTATTCTATAGTAGAAACTAGGGTTATCCCCAAAGAACAAAAACTGTGGATAAAGTTATCCACATGGTGTTCATTATGGGGATAACACTTATCCACAGCCTGTGTATATCTCGGAATCACGAATTGTTCATCCACAAGTTTGTGCACATTCAGTTTAGCAAAATAAAATAGACGTGGCAATGCTTTTCGGTATTTATCCACAGATAAAGAAAAGTATCCACACCCACTTATCCACATGCTGTGTGTTTTGTGGATAAACTGTGGATATGTTGTGGATAAGGGTGTTTGGATAGAAAGGTTAGTGAAAAAGTTATGCACAAAAGAGGAGGAAGTGAATCGGGAGAAAGTTTTTGTAAAAGAAGAAAATAAAAAAATAAGAAATTTGGATATGAAAAAAGAAGAGTTATTCACATATAAATGTGGATAACTTCGTGAATATGTGGATAAAATGGCTCAACATCGCTATTTATAAAGACCGTTTAAGAAATACGTTAAGGTTTCGTGTCAATCTGGTCCCATATAAGCCGTTCTAGACAAAGCTGAATGATCCCAAATGATCCTTCTCGATCACGTAATCGACCTGATTCGAAAACCGTTCGAAAATACATTGACAATTGTTGATTCGATTTATATAATCTTAAAGACTGCCTTAAATGAAACTATAACTTGCTAATAGAGCGTTAATCTTGAGGAGGTGCTGTAACCATGAAACCAACTTTCAACCCTAACAACCGTAAGCGTAAGAAAGTTCACGGATTCCGTGCACGCATGGCGACTAAAAACGGTCGCAACATTCTTGCTGCTCGTCGTCGTAAAGGCCGTAAAGCCTTGACTGTATAATTTCGAATGAAGATTGCCCGGGGATCCTTTCCTCGGGCAATTTTTTAGTTTGTCACAGAAACGTAGCATTTCATGGATTCTCCCTCGTTCAAATGATGTGGATATGATATGATGTTAGTTGACGATTTTTGAAGCGAAGGATGGAGTGAGAATTTTGAAAAAAGAATACCGCCTGCAAAAGAATGAAGAGTTCCAAGCGGTGTTTCGCGAAGGACGCTCCGTGGCCAATCGTCAGTTTGTCGTCTACACGCTCAAAGCGGATCAAACGCATTTCAGAGTGGGTCTTTCTGTCAGCAAAAAGCTTGGAAATGCTGTAGAACGAAACCGCATGAAACGATTGATGCGTGAGTCGCTTCGCTTGCTTGAACCGAACGTTGCGCCGAATGATTATGTGATCATCGCCCGGAAGCCTGCGACCGCATTGACGCAGTCGGAAGTGACCGAGAGTTTGAAACACGTATTCAAACGAGCGAAGGTTTGGCAAAAACAAAGCCGGTGACCATGACAATCTGAATTTGTTCTCTCATATAATCAGAGTCTTATAAGATTGCCCGATCGACGTGTGCGTTAAAAAAGAATTAATAAAGAAAGCGTAGGAGGAACTATGAGCAAAAAGCTAAAATTAGGATTACTCGCTGCCATGACTGCGGTCATTATGCTGATGGCAGGCTGTGTGGATCCGTCTACCATCCAAGCCGAACCAATCACGGCTGACACAGAAGGTTTCTGGGCGAAGTACTTTGTATGGCCGCTCGCATGGCTCTTGAAGGAAGTTGCTTATTTAGTGGGTGGCCCATGGCAATATGGGATTTCAATCATCATCGCGACAATCATTGTTCGTTTGTTGATTCTCCCGCTCATGATCAAGCAGACGAAGAGTATGGGTGCGATGCAAGTCTTGCAACCGGAAATGTTGAAGCTTCGTGAGAAGTACAGCTCAAAAGACCAAGAAACACAACGTAAACTCCAAGAAGAGATGATGAAACTTTATCAAGAATACCAAATCAACCCGCTCGCAGGTTGTTTGCCAATCTTGATTCAAATGCCGATTCTCTTCGCGTTCTATGATGCGATTCGTCGTACTCCTGAGATTTTCGAAGCGGACTTCTTATGGTTCGACCTCGGTGCTCCGGACCCGACGTTCATCTTGCCAATTTTGGCGGCAGTCTTGACGTTCGTTCAACAAAAAATCTCAATGGCGGGTCAAGAACAGAACCCACAATTGAAGATGATGCTTTACATCTTCCCAGTCATGATTTTCATCATGTCGATCAACCTTCCAGCCGCACTCTCATTGTACTGGGTAGTCGGTTATATCATCTCAATCATCGTCACGATGGCAATCATGCTTCCGATGCGTGAGAAGATGAAGGTTGCAGCAGAAGCGAAAATCGCTGCGAAAGAAGCAGAGCGTGCAGCGCTTGCTGAAGAAGAAAAGAAAAACAAAAAGAAAAAACGTAAATAATCGTTAAGCTGGGTGTCATCTGACACTCAGCTTTTTTTATGGGATTGTATGTCGAGAAGACGGGAATAATGAAAGAAACGGGTAAATGGAGGTGTGGAAACATGGAGGCATTTATTCATCGTGTAGAACGTTCGACGTTATGGCAAGCAATCATTTACTTTGTGCTCGGTGTTCTTATTTTACTGTACCCTCGATTTTTCTTTGATGTCATGGTGTACGTGATTGCCGGATACTTGGCTGTCATGGGTATATGGATGATTTTTCAGGGAGTTCGTAGACGACAGGGTGGGTTACCGCCGGCTTTCTTTATGGGTCTTATCTATTTGATTTTGGCAGCAGTCGTCTTTGTTTTTATTTGGAGGGATCATTCGCCTCATTCAGGCGTTCGGTTACCGTCAATCGATGGCGGGACGATGGCTCTGGTTTTTGATTGGCAGTCTACTGTGGATTGGTGTCGGGATTCTTATGCTGACGAATCCGTTCAGTAGTTTACTTGTCCTATTCCAGCTTTTCGGTGGAATCCTTATCGCCATTGCGATTCTAGAATTGTTCCTCTATTTCACGATTCGTTCGACGAAACGACAAGCACGTTACTAAAAAACAAACCGTCCTCTTTCAAGGGCGGTTTGTTTCTCGTTGAAGCAACTGTTCCATAAACGATCCGAACACGTTGTAGCCCGATAAAGATTGGAAGAAAGATTGTTCTTCTTTGAGTCGCTCGATATAGAGTCGAGCGGCTTTTTCATGATTCGCTGGGGTTAATTGATTATAAAATGGATGTAGGTCGATTTCTTGTCGCTGCGTCACATCCTTTAAACCGAGGGAAGCCCGGTCCGGTGTATGGTGAGCGGCTAACACATATGCAAAATGGACCATTCCTTGACGAAGCATTTCGGCTGCCCAAATGTCGTTACCGCGATTTCTTAATTTCGTATATTGGAAAAAGAACCAAACGGTGTCGAAGGCATGGTCACTGATTGCTACTTCGTCTAACTGCAAGGAAGTGGCGTGTCTAGCAAGTCGCTGTTGTGGGTCATAGATCACATGAATCGAGTCTTGATGGTTCAACGTATCTTGCGTGACCGTGAACAGGTCGAGGTGAAGAAAATCGTCGAATACGACGATGAGTTGTGGCGCAACGATGTGAATCTCGTCTTTTAACAGAATCGGACGGTAGGCGTTTAAATGCTCGAGGCGTCTAGATAGAAAGGAGGCCTCCTCATCGGGGTGCACCATGACATAAAGGTCGATATCTGAATGCTCATCGGCTTCTCCCCTGCCGAAAGAGCCTTTCAAAAAAATTGCTTGAACTGCCTCATCCTGTTTTAATCGTTCCGTAATGAGTTGAATCGCTTCCTGTTGCTTCATGTTCATCCCTCTCGTCTCTGTCAATATATTCCTTTATTGTACGAAAATAATGATAGGAACTGCAATGACTTCATCGGTGGGTGAACTCTTTCGTTCAAGTCGAATATCGTGTATAGTAGGTTCGTTATGCATATGATAGAAGATGGTTTAGGTTTGGAGGGAGAAAGATGCTAGAGTTTGACACGATTACAGCGATTTCGACGCCGATGGGTGAAGGTGCCATTGGAATCGTCCGATTATCAGGCGATTTGGCGGTCGAAACGGTGAACAATGTGTTTTCTGGAAAAGACTTAACAACGGTCGATTCACATACCATTCATTATGGAACATTAAAACGTCCTGATACGGGCGAAGTCGTCGATGAAGTCATGGTCAGTATCATGCGAGCACCAAAGACGTTTACACGAGAAGACGTCGTCGAAATCAATTGTCACGGAGGCGTCGTGGCGGTCAATCGTGTGCTAGAACTCATTCTCGACCAACCCGACATCCGCTTAGCAGAACCGGGCGAGTTCACGAAACGCGCCTTTTTAAATGGCCGAATCGATTTATCACAAGCCGAAGCGGTTATGGACTTGATTCGTGCGAAAACGGATCGGGCGATGAATGTGGCCATGTCTCAAATGGAAGGACGTTTGTCACGACTCGTTCGCGAATTGCGTCAACAACTGCTTGAGACGATTGCGGCAGTCGAGGTCAATATTGACTATCCGGAGTATGACGCCGAAGAGATGACACAAGCGATCGTCGAAGAGAAGGCAGGCGAAGTCAAACGAATCTTGGAGCAATTGCTCGAGACGGCGCGACAAGGAAAAATCTTGCGCGAAGGTTTGGCGACGGCAATCATCGGGCGACCGAACGTCGGAAAATCTTCACTCATGAATACGCTTGTGCAAGAGACGAAAGCGATTGTCACGGAGATTGCCGGGACGACACGTGACACGATCGAGGAATATGTCAACGTGAAAGGTGTTCCGCTCAAGTTGGTGGACACCGCCGGTATTCGCGAGACAGAAGATATCGTTGAACGCATCGGCGTAGAAAAATCGAGGAAGGCGTTAGAAGCAGCGGACTTGGTCCTTCTCGTCTTGAACGGACATGAAGGGCTGACTGTCGAAGATGAGGCGTTGTTTGAGGCCGTCAAAGGGATGAATGCCATCATCATCATCAACAAGACAGACTTGCCACAAAACATGGATTCTTCTAAGCTAGAGAAACTAGCGGCAGGACGTCCAATCGTGGCGACGTCACTCTTACTAGATGAGGGAATCGATGCACTTGAAGCGGCGATTGCGAACCTCTTCTTTGCAAAAGGCGTCGAGTCACAAGATATGACATATATCTCAAACGCTCGACACATTCAATTAATCAAACGAACGATTGGTCAAATTGATGAGGCGCTCGGTAGTGCCGTCATGAATATGCCAATCGATATGGTCCAAATCGATTTACGTCGGGCGTGGGATACGCTCGGTGAAATCAATGGAGATACCGTTCAAGAGAGCTTGATCGATCAGCTCTTTTCACAGTTTTGTCTTGGGAAATAATAAGGAGGAACAAATATGGCTTATACGGCAGGCGAATATGACGTAATCGTCATCGGGGCCGGACACGCAGGGATTGAAGCGGCACTCGCATCGGCTCGGATGGGTGCCAAAACAGCGATGCTGACGATGAACCCTGATATGGTCGGGTTCATGTATTGTAACCCGTCAATCGGTGGACCGGCGAAAGGGATCGTCGTACGTGAAATCGACGCACTCGGCGGAGAAATGGGTCGTGCGATTGATGCGACGTACATCCAAATGAAGATGCTCAACACGTCAAAAGGTCCAGCGGTACGTGCACTACGTGCACAGGCGGACAAATTCCAATATCAAAATCATATGAAGAAAGTGCTAGAAGACGAGCCGAATCTATTGCTTCGTCAGGCACTTGTTGAACGATTGCTCGTCGAAGACGGAGAAGTTCGTGGCGTGGTAACGAACACGGGTTCAGAATATCGCGCGAAAGCAGTCATCGTCACGACGGGAACGTTCATGCGTGGTCAAATCATCATCGGTGAATTGGCATACGAAAGTGGTCCAAACAACCAAATGCCATCGGTCGAGCTTTCAAAACATTTAGAAGAACTCGGCCTCGATTTAGTTCGATTCAAAACAGGGACACCGCCACGAATCGATGGGAAAACAATCGATTACTCGAAGACTGAGATTCAGCCTGGAGACGAGAATCCAACATTCTTCTCGTACACGTCGACTGACTTGAATCCAATTGAACAAATCCCTTGCTGGCTCACGTATACGAGTGAACGTACACATCAATTGATTGATGAGAACTTACACCGTTCACCGATGTATTCGGGTGCAATCAAAGGAACAGGACCACGTTACTGTCCATCGATTGAAGATAAAGTCGTCCGTTTCAATGACAAACCACGTCACCAAATCTTCTTAGAACCAGAAGGTCGCGATACGGAAGAAGTATACGTTCAAGGTTTCTCGACGAGTATGCCAGAAGACGTTCAACATCAGATGCTTCGGACGATTCCAGGTCTTGAAAAGTCAGAGATGATGCGTCCAGGTTATGCGATTGAGTATGATGCGGTCGTACCGACGCAACTTTGGCCGACTCTTGAAACAAAGGCAGTTCCAGGACTCTTTACAGCAGGGCAAATCAACGGGACGAGCGGCTACGAAGAAGCAGCTGGACAAGGAATCATGGCGGGAATCAACGCCGCATGCAAAGTGCTCGGTAAAGACCCTGTCATCCTGGACCGCTCTCAAGCATACATCGGTGTCTTAATCGATGACCTCGTGACGAAAGGAACGAACGAACCATATCGTCTCCTCACATCGCGTGCTGAGTATCGCCTCTTGTTGCGTCATGACAATGCAGATTTACGCCTCAGCGACATCGGGCACGAGATCGGCTTACTATCAGAAGAACGCCATGCACATCTCAATGAGAAGCGTGAAGCGTGAAGCGACTCGCATCACTTGTCGTCAAACCGACGCCTGAAGTGAATGCGATGCTTGAATCGGTCGGTGCACACCCGCTGAAAGAAGCGACACATGCCAACATTTTGTTGAAACGTCCAGAAGTGACGTATGAGGCACTCATGACGGTCGTCCCATCTACGGACGAGTTGTCGTTCGAAGTGAAAGAGCAAGTCGAGATTCAAGTGAAGTATGAAGGCTATATCTCAAAGCAGCTCGAACAAGTCGAGAAGATGCGTCGCATGGAAGCAAAACGGATTCCAGAAAACTTGGATTACGATGCAATCGGCGGTCTTGCGACAGAAGCGAAACAAAAATTAAAACAAGTTCGTCCACTTTCGATCGGACAAGCATCACGGATCTCGGGTGTAAACCCTGCAGACGTGTCAATCTTGCTCGTCTATATCGAACAAGGACAATATGCGACGGTGGAGTGAAACGATGAACGAATCTCAATTTATTGAAGCGTTACGGGCGAAAGGGTTTGAACTGAACGAGACACAACTCGCTCAGTTCAAGCGCTATTTCGAGATGCTTGTTGAATGGAACGAAAAAATGAACTTGACGGCCATCACGGACAAAGAGGAAGTGTATTTGAAGCACTTTTACGATTCGCTCAGCGCAGCGTTTCATTTCGATTTCACGAAAGTCGAAACGGTATGTGATGTCGGAGCGGGTGCCGGATTCCCGAGTCTCCCTCTCAAGATTTTATTCCCGCACTTACATGTCACGATCATCGATTCATTGAACAAACGCATCACGTTCTTGAATGAGTTGGCGCTCGCCCTTGGACTTGAAGGTGTCGCGTTCCATCATGGACGTGCCGAAGAGTTTGGGAAGAACAAAAAATTCCGCGAACAGTTTGATGTCGTCACAGCACGTGCGGTAGCTCGCATGACAGTGTTGGCTGAGTACTGCCTACCGCTCGCAAAAGTAGGCGGAAACTTTGTCGCGCTGAAAGCGGCGAAAGTATCTGATGAGATGAAAGACGCCCAAAATGCGTTGGCTGTCCTTGGCGGAAAAGAAAAAGCGACACACCAGTTCCTATTGCCAGGAGAGATGAGTGAGCGTAATATCGTAGTTGTAGATAAACTACGAAAAACGCCCGGGAAATATCCGCGTAAGGCGGGGACACCGGCGAAAGAGCCACTTATCTGATGATGTCGTTTCACGTGAAACAAAAGCAGATTCCAGTGGTGGAGTCTGCTTATTTTTTTACATAAAAGGGGTGCCCGACGTTGAAGAATAGATTTGCGAAATTGTTCGGTGTGAATCGAAAAGACGAAGTTGCCGTGACGCAGATTGCAGAAGTTCGAGCGGATGACACGGTACAGGAGCTCTCGTTGTCACGATTGCGTCCGAACCGATATCAACCGCGTAAAGTATTCGAACCGGCTAAAATTGAAGAGTTGGCAACGACGATTTCGGAACATGGACTGCTTCAACCGATCGTGGTTCGTAAGGCAGACGGGGACTGCTATGAAATCATCGCCGGGGAGCGTCGTTTCCGTGCCGTGAAATCGCTCGGCTGGTCAGCGATTCCGGCAATCGTTCGAGACATGGACGACGACACGACGGCTGCGCTCGCCTTGATTGAAAACTTGCAACGGGAACAGTTGAGTCCGATTGAAGAGGCGGAAGCATACGACCGTTTACTCGCCTTGAACGGCTTGACGCAGGATGCGTTAGCGAAGAGTTTAGGGAAAAGTCAGTCTACGATTGCGAATAAGTTACGACTGTTGAAGTTGCCTGAAGACGTGAAACAGTCACTTCGCGATCGTCGCATCAATGAACGACACGCTCGTGCGCTGTTACCGTTAAAAGAAGAGGGACTACAGCTCCAAGTGCTCGTGGAAGTGTTGGAACAGGATTACAATGTTAAAGAGACGGAAGAACGAGTCGCTTTTTTGACAACGCCAATCGAAGAAGAAAAGCGTAAACCAAAAAAACAACGTCGCCGGACGAAAAGTTTTGCGCGCGATACGCGAATCGCCATCAATACGATTCGTGACTCAATCGATTTGATTGGGAAAACAGGGATTGATGTCCAAACTGAAGAAGTAGACGAAGAGGAATTTGTTGAAATTCGAATTCGCATCCCGAAAGCGCGGCCTCAAAAATGAGTCCGTGCTTTTTCATACGATGAAGGAGGTTTGTAGATGGAACGATTAGCATTAAAATTCATTCGCCCAAACCCGAACCAACCCCGGAAACAATTTGAGGTGGAGAAACTAGAAGAGTTGCGCCAGTCGATTGAACGGTATGGCGTTCTGCAGCCGATTGTCGTACGAAAAGCGACCGGCTATTATGAAATCATCGCTGGGGAAAGACGATTCCAAGCGGCAAAACTTGCCGGGAAAGAAGACATTCCCGCTCTAGTCGTCACGGCAGACTCGGATCGCGTCATGGAGTTGGCCTTGATTGAAAACATTCAGCGTGCCGACTTGAACGCCATCGAAGAAGCCGTCGCCTATGAACAATTGATGCAGACACTCGGCCTGACTCAACAACAATTGGCAGACCGGGTCGGGAAAAGCAGAAGTCATGTGACGAACAGTTTGCGTCTGCTTCGTCTACCGAGCGCGGTTCAGCACGCGGTCATGGTCGGCGATTTGACGATGGGTCATGCACGGGCGATTACAGGCATGAAATCAGAACAAGCGATGGAACAGATTGCAAAACGAGTGATTGCCGAACACTGGACGGTAAGACGGCTCGAGCGTTACTTACAAAAAGAGCGCACAGCAAAAAAGACGCTGAAGCAATCGAACGCAGATATCGAAGCGGTCGAAGCAGTGCTTGCAGAGCGTCTTCAAATGGATGTGTCGATTCGTCCTCGTCGAAAAGGAGGCGTGTTAGAACTAAAATACTTCTCTCAAGACGATTTAGAACAACTCCTTACGTTGTTGTCGCCTCAAGACTTTGATTCGTCTCGTGATTGACGAAGTCTCGTGATTGCGGCTTCTTCGTGATGAAGGCGTCCGATACGTGAATCGAAATCGACGAACCCTTCCGTGATGAAGCGTGCGAGTTCATAGACGAGATGGAGTCGTGTATTTTGAAGAATCATCATTTCCATAAAGCCACTGACGTTTACGACGGCTTTGATATTATAAGCGCCGACGGCAGGGAGTTCTTTTTGGACGCCTGCACCTGGGGCGAGTGGTCCTTCTGAAAAGAAGACGTAGCCGACGCTCGACAAACGTCCGAGACAAGCATCGATGGCAATGATGAGCGGTTGATGGAAGCGGGTTTGGATCTCATGTAACGTCTCCACTAAATTGAGCGCGTGTACGGGTTTCGTTAACGTACCGTATACGTGTAGGTTGCGGATGCGACGTTCTTCTAAAAACGTTCCGACGAGTGGACCAAGAGAATCACCGGTCGAACGATCCGAACCGATGCAAACAAGGACGATGGGGCGATGGGTTTCATTGACCAACTGTTCATGAAGCTGGTCCGCAAGTAATCTGGATCCACTCCGCTCAGTGTGTTCAATGAAGAAAGAGTATGGTTTATGAGGTTTTAGGCGAAACGGCATGAATCTCATCCTCTCTTCTGAGCTGCCTATTCCTAGTTGCAGTTAGGGGATTGATCTCGTATTAACCCATTCCCAAAAGTGGAAAACTTCTAAACTTCCGAATGCGGCGTTTGAGAAAAGTCGCGAAATATGTTTTGATGATTTAGAATCTACGACTTTTGAGGTGAAAAGATGGCTTCGCAAAATACAGAAAAAGATTTAAATACGGTAGCAGACGAAACGATTGACAGTGTAAACCGCTTCGTGGAGTACTTTAAAGATACAGACATGTGGATTGGCTTGGGAATCAAGCTCGCCGGTGTCGCACTCATCATCCTTGGCCTATATATCGCGACAAGAATTTTGACGACGATGGTCGAACGTGTGTTTACGCTTCGGAAAATAAAAGAACACGACATTGTCGCTCAGCGTCAAAACGAGACGCTATTGAAACTCGCACAAAATACAATTCGTTATGTGATCGGGTTAATTATGGTCCTGACGGTGCTCGGACAGTTCGGCGTCAATATCGCCGGTTTAATCGCATCAGCCGGGGTAGCAGGTCTTGCCATCTCGTTCGGTGCGCAAAGCTTAGTGAAGGACGTCATCACAGGCGCATTCATCATCTTTGAAAATCAATATAAAAACGGGGATTACGTCAATTTGAACCAGCAAGTCGATGGAACAGTCATTGAGGTCGGCATTCGTACGACGAAGTTAAAGGGATTAAATGGGCAAGTAACGATTATTCCGAACGGACAAATCTTGCAAGTGACGAACTATTCGCTTGAAAACAGCGTTGCGGTTGTTGATATTGGGGTTGCATACGAGGAAGATATGTCGAAAGTAGAAAAGGCGCTCAAAGAGATCGCAAAGTTGGTCGAAGAACGCTATCACGACTTGTTCATCGAACCAATCAACTTGGCTGGAGTCCAATCGCTTGGACCTTCGGAGGTCGTCTATCGATTAATGGCGGAAGTCCCGCCGACCCAGCACTTTGCTGCCGGGCGAATTTTGCATAAAGAGTTGAAGGCTGGACTTGACGAACGCGGTATTGAAATTCCATATCCACGTACGGTCATGATGCCACCGAACTCGACTCCTAAAGGAGGAGAAACAGAACATGCAAAGTAAAACTTATGCGTTGAACGATATTGTGGAAATGAAAAAACCACATGCCTGCAAGACGAACCGCTGGCAAATCACACGTGTAGGGATGGACATTCGCATCAAATGTCAAGGTTGCGGAGCAAGTGTACTCATGCAACGCCGTGACTTTGATAAGCGATTCAAGAAAGTGCTTGAGCAAGGGAACGCCGCAGAATAAGCGGCGTTTTTCTTTAGGTTATGAACGTGAGTTGCGGTTTAATCGTGGACTATCTATAATTGTGAAGGATGTGACGGTGTGGTGTACTGAAGGTACCCACTCCACAGACGGCTTAACATTTCCCGGGAAACACCGGATGAGGAGGAACTACTAGTGGGATTAACAGCAGGAATTGTCGGATTACCAAACGTCGGGAAATCGACTTTGTTTAATGCGATTACACAAGCAGGAGTCGAAGCGGCCAACTATCCGTTCGCGACAATCGACCCGAACGTCGGAGTCGTTGAAGTACCAGATGCGCGTCTTGATCGATTGACGGAACTCGTCAAACCGAAAAAGACGGTGCCAACAGCGTTTGAATTTACAGATATCGCTGGAATCGTCAAAGGTGCATCAAAAGGTGAAGGACTCGGAAACAAGTTCTTGGCGAACATCCGCGAAGTCGATGCAATTTGCCAAGTCGTTCGTTGCTTCGAGGACGAGAACATCACGCACGTCGCGGGACGCGTCTCACCGATTGACGACATCACGACCATCAACCTTGAATTGATCTTAGCTGACCTTGAACAAGTCGATAAACGAATCGCACGCGTTCAAAAAATGGTAAAAGCAAAAGATAAAGGAGCGGTACAGGAGCTTGAAGCACTTGAGATCGTACGTGACGTTCTTGAGTCGGAGCGCCCGGCACGTGTCGCTGAATTAACGGACGACCAACTCGCCATCGTGAAACACTTCCAGTTGTTGACGATGAAGCCGATGCTTTATGTGGCGAACGTGAGTGAGGATGAAGTGGCGGACGCGGACTCAAACGAGTACGTTCAAGCGGTCCGTGACCATGCGGCAACAGAAGGGGCGAAAGTGATCGTCATCTGTGCACGTATCGAAGAAGAAATTTCAGAGCTCGAACCAGAAGAGCGCCTTGAATTCCTACAAGATCTCGGCATCGAAGAGTCAGGACTCGATCAATTGATCCGCGCTGCGTATTCGACACTTGGTCTTGCGACATACTTCACGGCAGGTGAAAAAGAAGTTCGCGCTTGGACGTTCAAACAAGGGATGAAGGCCCCACAATGTGCCGGTGTCATTCACTCTGATTTCGAACGTGGATTTATTCGTGCTGAAGTTGTCGCGTATGAAGATCTTTCGGCAGCTGGCAACATGACGACAGTGAAAGAACAAGGGAAACTTCGCTCGGAAGGTAAAGAATATGTCTTCCAAGACGGCGATGTTGTCACATTCCGCTTCAACGTATAAGTTGATTTGCTGAAACGTGTTGTAAAAGTCAAGGAAGTTTGATAGTATATTATGACGTGAGTAAAACAATTGTTTGCTCCTTGCTCCTACAAACCGGTAGGAGCCGTTAGTCCAAGAGGAGGTGAAAGATAATGCGTAAATACGAACTTCTTTACATTATCCGTCCATCAGTTGATGAGGAAGCGAAGAAAGCTTTGATCGAGCGCTTCAACAACGTCATCACTGAAAACGGTGGTACTGTTGAAAAAACAACAGACATGGGTAAACGTCGTTTCGCTTATGAAATCAACAAGATGCGCGAAGGACACTACGTTCTTCTTAACATCGTTGCTGAACCTAAAGCGATCCAAGAAACAGAGCGTCTCATGAAGATCTCTGACGACGTTGTCCGTCAAATGACAACAAAAGACGAGCGTTAATCCTTAACGTCTCGTATCGTGAAAGGGGAGCTTGGAGATGATTAACCGAGTTGTGTTAGTTGGTCGATTGACTCGCGATCCGGAAATGCGTTACACGCAGAGCGGAATCGCCGTAACACGCCTTACTCTCGCTTGCGATCGTCCATTCGCTGGACAAGATGGGAAGCGCGAGACGGACTTTATTGATTGTGTCGTTTGGCGCAAACAAGCAGAGAACGTAGCACAATACTTGAAAAAGGGCAGCATGGCCGGCGTTGACGGTCGCCTTCAAATCAGTAGTTACGAAGGACAAGATGGCCAACGTCGTTACCGGGCAGAAGTAGTCGCCGACAGCGTACGCTTCCTTGAACCACGCGGGGCCTCAGGGCAACGTGAGCAAGCACCATCTGGAGATGTCTTCGGTGGTGGTGAATCAAGTGGATCAGGATGGGGCGCAGGAGCTGCTTCGACTTCATCTCAGTCCTCGAATTCGAATAAAGGTTTTGACGCAGATCCGTTCTCGGGTGGCGGCAAAATCGACTTGTCAGATGATGATTTGCCATTCTAATCATTGTTGACAATAAAAACTAACTTATAAAGGAGGTCTTCACATGGCACGTCGTCCAGGAGGTCGTCGTCGTCGTAAAGTATGTTTCTTTACGTCGAACAACATCACTCATATCGATTATAAAGACGTAGAATTGCTCAAACGCTTCGTTTCGGAGCGTGGTAAAATTCTTCCACGTCGTGTGACTGGTACTTCAGCGAAATACCAACGTCCACTTACTGTCGCTATCAAGCGCTCACGTCAAATGGCTTTGCTTCCATACGTTGCAGAGTAATGTTTGACGAACGGCTTATCCTTTTGGATAAGTCGTTTTTTTGTATTTCATCTCGTTTGTAAGTGTGTAAGTGAAACCGACGAATATGGTATGATAGAGCAGAAACCTTTACGATTCCATGGGTGAACATTACTCATTTTAGGAGGCATACATGCACAGTGGTGAAGCAATAACATCCGTGAAGAACCAATACGCGCGGCATATGATTCCATATGTGATTGGATTTCTTGTCTCGTTAGGATTGGCGTTCTACAGCATTGTGGCGGCAATCACCCTGTTTGTGGGCACGCTGATCTTTTTCATCTATCAGCAAGTGACGATGCGACGGGAACGTAAAAATTGGGAACAGTATGTCCTCTCACTCTCTCATCAAATCGAAGAGGTCGGAAAAGAAGCATTGACGACGATGCCGATTGGGATTTTAGTCTTCGATCAAGACCGACGAATCAGTTGGTATAACGAGCAATCACGATTGATCTTTGAACTCGATATGGCGATTGGTGTACCGCTTGATGCGCTCCATTCCGCATTCGATGAGTTGATTGAAGAGGAAGAGGATGAAGCCACGATTGAAGTGGGTGACCGCGTATATCGTGTTTTTTACAATCAAACACATCAAACGCTTTATTTGTTTGATATGACCGAAGAAGCAGAGATGGAACAAAAATATGTTCAAACGCAAACGGTCATTGGCATCTTGTATCTAGATAACTATGATGAGATGTCGACCGCAGTGGATGAGCAAGTGCGAAGCGAAGTAAACCGTCGTGTGACGGTGCTTCTCAACCAATGGGCGCAACGGCATCACATCTACATGCGTCGTACGGCAGCAGACCGCTTTTTCCTCGTGATGAACGAGCGAACGTTATCTGAACTGGAGAACAATCGCTTTTCCATTTTGGATGAAGTGCGTGATGCAACGAAGGAACAAAGGATTCCGTTGACGTTATCGATTGGGGTTGGATGTGGAGAAACGACATTGACGGAACTCGGCAACCTATCGCAGTCGAGCCTAGACCTTGGACTTGGTCGTGGTGGTGACCAGGCAGTCGTCAAACGTCATAACGGAAAAGTTCGTTTCTTCGGAGGGAAGACAAACCCGACGGAGAAACGGACGCGCGTCCGGGCTCGTGTCATCTCGAACTCGATGCGTGATTTGATTCGAGAATCGAGCCGTGTCCTCGTCATGGGACATAAAAATCCAGATATGGACTCGCTCGGAGCTTCCATCGGGATTATGAAATTGGCTGAGTTTGTCGGACGCGAGGCGTACGTGGTGGTGCCGTCAGGTGAGACGAGCATCGGCATTCAGCGACTCGTTCAAGAGGTAGAAAACGATGACTCGTTATATAGCCAGTTCTTGACCGAATATGAAGCACAACCACTCATCGATGAACAGACGCTTCTCGTCGTCGTCGACACGCATCGTCCTTCACTTGTCATTTCAAAAGACATTCTGTATCGGGCGGAGCGTGTCGTTGTGATTGACCATCACCGACGTGGTGAAGAGTTTATCGAGGACCCGGTCCTTGTGTACATGGAACCTTATGCATCATCGACGTGTGAGCTCGTCACGGAGTTGATTGAGTATCAGGCAGGAAGTCGCAAGCTTTCGATTTTAGAAGCGACGTCACTTCTTGCAGGAATCATGGTCGACACGAAAGGCTTTACCCTCCGTACAGGTTCACGTACGTTTGATGCGGCGTCCTTCTTGCGTATTCAAGGGGCTGACACGGTACTCGTGCAACACTTTATGCGGCAAGACCTCGATGCTTATATCGAACAGTCACAGATTTTGAAAAATACCGAGATTTACGCAGATGGCATGGCGATTGCGGTCGCTTCTGACGACGAGGCCCATCACCAAGTATTGATTGCCCAGTCTGCAGACCAGTTGCTGAATATGGAGGGTGTCAAAGCCTCGTTCGTCATCGCGATTTTACCGGATGGACGAACCGGGATCAGTGCGAGGTCTCTCGGTGACGTCAACGTTCAAGTCATCATGGAAATGCTCGATGGTGGCGGACATTTGACGAATGCAGCGACACAACTCGAAATGAGTCGCGAACAAGCAAACGTCTTGTTAAAAGAAGCGATTGATCATTACATGACAGATGATACTGAAGGAGAGGAATTAGAATGAAAGTCATTTTGAAAGTAGATGTAAAAGGGCAAGGAAAAGCTGGAGAAGTGAAGAACGTGGCAGACGCTTACGCAAAAAACGTCTTGTTCAAGAAAAACTTGGCGGTTGAAGCGACACCTGGAAACTTAAAAGCGTTCGCGGCGAAAGAACGTCGTGCTGAAGAGGCTGCAGAAGAAGAGTTGAAAGAAGCGCAGCAACTTAAGGCAAAACTTGAAAAAGAGACGATCGCCGTCACGACAAAAGCCGGTGAAGGTGGTCGCGTGTTCGGATCGGTCACGAGTAAACAAATCGCGGACGCCCTCAAATCAATGGGCTACAAGATTGATAAGCGTAAAATTGAACTCGAGCACCCAATCAAGGCGCTCGGTTTCACGAAAGTGCCAGTGAAGTTGCACCATGACGTCGTTGCGACGTTGAATGTACATGTACAAGAAGCTTGAAGGTGAGGTAGAGACGGATGAGTGATGCGATTCAAGTCAATACACCACCACATAGCGTGGAAGCGGAGCAAGCCGTCTTAGGGGCGATCATCCTCGATTCGGACCGGTTGATCACGGCCTCAGAGCGGGTCGACCCGGACGACTTTTATCGCGTCAGCCACCAGCGCATCTTTGAAGCGATGTTAAAAATCAATGACCGGGGTGAGCTTGTCGACTTGGTCACGCTCAGTTCAGAGCTCCAGGCGCAAGGTATTTTAGACGAAATCGGCGGTCTCAACTATTTAGCGGAGGTCGCTGAATCCGTCCCGGCCATCGGGAACATCGGCTATTACTTGAATGTCGTCGATCAAAAAGCGGCACTTCGTCGTCTGATTCGAACGGCAACGAACATCGTTTCAGATGGTTATGAGCGTCAGGACGAGGTCGATTCTGTCCTCTCGGACGCGGAGCGGAATATTCTAAAAGTATCGCAACGGAAAGGGCAGTCCAGCTTCCACCCGATCGGTTCCGTTCTATCGGATGCTTATTCGACGATTGAAAAACTGCATCAGTCAAGCGGTGAGATCACCGGGATTGCCACAGGCTTCACGGATTTAGATAAGATGACGGCCGGTTTCCAACGAAACGATTTGATTATCGTGGCCGCTCGTCCATCTGTCGGGAAGACCGCGTTCGCCTTGAACATCTCGCAAAACGTTGCCGTCCGTACGGGCGAGAACGTCGCCATCTTCAGTTTAGAGATGGGGGCGGAACAGCTCGTCATGCGTATGTTGTGTGCAGAAGGGAATATCGATGCCCAGCGCCTCCGGACCGGACGTCTTGAAGCGGAAGACTGGGGTCGCTTATCACTTGCGATGTCATCGCTCTCACAAGCGGGCATCTACATCGACGATACGCCGGGTCTTCGTGTCAACGAGATTCGGGCAAAGTGTCGTCGCTTGAAGCAAGAACACGGTCTCGGGATGATCATGATTGACTACTTGCAGCTCATCGTCGGGAACGGGAAACCGGGCGAAAACCGACAACAGGAAGTATCGGAAATCTCGCGTACGCTCAAAGCGATTGCGCGTGAACTTCAAGTACCTGTGATCGCCTTGTCACAGCTCTCGCGTGGGGTAGAGAGCCGTCAAGACAAGCGACCGATGATGTCGGATATCCGTGAATCGGGAGCAATTGAGCAGGATGCCGATATCGTTGCCTTCCTCTATCGTGATGACTATTACGATAAAGAGAGTGAAGACGCCAATACGATTGAAATCATCATTGCGAAACAACGTAACGGTCCGACCGGTACGGTCAAGCTCTCCTTCCGGAAAGAGTACAACAAGTTCGTCAATATGGAGACACAAGCCTTCGCACCACCGATGTAACGTCGGTGGTGTCTTTTTTTATATAGGTGATTTGTAAAATAACGAACGAATAGTTACATGTTATATAAAACGTTCGGTATTGGATTGACTTTCTCGCTTTTCAAGTGTACACTTACGGATGGTTTGAACAGAACGTTGATCAATAAGGAGGATTCATTATGTCATCAGTAGTCGTAGTGGGAACGCAGTGGGGCGATGAAGGGAAAGGGAAAATTACCGATTTCTTATCGAAACAAGCCGAAGTCGTCGCGCGTTATCAAGGGGGAGACAACGCTGGTCACACGATCGTCTTCAATGATACGAAATATAAACTTCACCTCATTCCGTCTGGTATCTTCTATTCGGATAAGACGTGTGTCATCGGGAACGGAATGGTCGTCAACCCGAAATCACTCGTGACAGAACTCGCTTACTTACATGAGCGCGGTGTGAGCACGGATAACCTTCGTATCTCGAACCGGGCGCACATCATCTTACCGTATCACCAGCTTCAGGATCGTTTAGAAGAAGATGCGAAAGGTGATGCGAAAGTAGGGACAACACTTAAAGGGATTGGTCCAGCATACATGGACAAAGCGGCGCGTATCGGGATTCGTATCGCAGACCTTCTCGACAAAGAAGTGTTCGCAGAGAAATTAAAGACCGTTCTCGAGTTGAAAAACCGCATGTTCGTGAAAATGTACGAGGTCGATCCAGTCGAATTTGATGACATCTTCGAAGAGTACTACGCGTATGGCCAACAGTTTGCGAAATACGTGTGTGATACATCTGTCGTCTTGAACGATTCACTCGACGAAGAGAAGAAGGTTCTCTTTGAGGGAGCACAAGGTGTCCTGCTCGATATCGACCACGGAACGTACCCGTTCGTTACATCGTCGAACGCAGCGTCAGGTGGCGTATCAAGTGGTGCCGGAATCGGTCCATCAAAAATTCATCACGTTGTCGGTGTTTGTAAAGCATATACGTCACGCGTCGGTGACGGTCCATTCCCAACACAACTCGATGACGAGATCGGTCATACAATCCGTGAAGTCGGGAAAGAATACGGAACGACAACAGGTCGTCCACGTCGTGTCGGCTGGTTCGACTCGGTCGTCGTTCGTCACTCACGTCGTGTCAGCGGGATTACAGATCTTTGCCTCAACTCAATCGATGTGTTGACAGGTCTTGAGACGCTCAAGATTTGTACATCGTATGAGTACGAAGGAAAGCATCTTGACGAATATCCGCCGAACTTCCGCGTCC
Organism: Exiguobacterium sp. B2(2022); assembly: GCF_028823655.1. Lineage (NCBI taxonomy): Bacteria > Bacillati > Bacillota > Bacilli > Caryophanales > Exiguobacterium > Exiguobacterium sp. B2(2022). The sequence continues at coordinate 29,316 of NZ_JAPEHX010000015.1, forward strand.
TTGAGAAGTGTGTACCGGTATACGAAGAACTTCCTGGTTGGACAGAAGACATTACGGGCGTCCGTAACTTCGACGACCTTCCAGAAAACGCGAAACGTTACGTGCGTCGCATCGAAGAATTGACGGGTATTGAGTTATTGACCTTCTCGGTCGGACCGGCTCGTGAGCAGACGGTCATCTTGCGTGACATTTACGAAGCATAAGAAAGGGAGCCGTTGCGGCTCTCTTTTTCATTTCCACGGAAATGGACCACGCTTTCTAAGCTGTATAAAAAGAGTTACAATGTAGGCATGTACGTTTAATGATAAGAGGAGGACTCACTGAATGGATCGTACGATTTTAGTGGTAGATGACGAACAACCAATCGCAGATATATTGAAGTTTAAACTTGAAAAAGAAGGTTACCAGGTGCATGTCGCCTATGACGGCGAAGAAGCGCTCGTGAAAGTAGAAGAGATTCAACCGGATCTCATCTTACTCGACATCATGCTTCCACTCAAAGACGGCATGGAAGTATGCCGCGAGGTACGGAAGAAGTATGATATGCCGATCATCATGTTGACGGCGAAAGACTCAGAGATTGATAAAGTGCTCGGATTAGAGCTCGGTGCGGACGATTACGTCACGAAACCGTTTAGCTCTCGTGAGTTGTTGGCTCGCGTCAAAGCGAACATGCGACGTCATGCGACGGCGCCGGCGCCTGAAGCAAAAGGGGCGAACGCGAACGATATCGTGATCGGCGACTTGACGATTCACCCAGATTCGTACATGGTGACGAAACGGGAAGAGAAGATCGAGCTGACGCATCGTGAGTTCGAATTGATTCATTACCTCGCGCAAAACATCGGACAAGTGATGACGCGTGAGCATTTACTCCAAACGGTTTGGGGCTATGATTACTTCGGGGACGTTCGTACTGTGGATGTCACCGTACGTCGCCTTCGTGAAAAAGTAGAGGACAACCCATCGACACCAACGTATATTATTACGCGTCGCGGGGTCGGGTATTATTTGAAGGCAGGAGAAGAAGATTAAACGATGAAACGGACGAACTTCTTTAAATCAATCCAGTGGAAGCTCGTCGTCATCTATGCGCTGCTCATTCTCGTTGCGATGCAAGTCATCGGCGTGTACTTTGTGCGTTCTTTGGAACGGCAATACATCAACAACTTCTCGCAGTCACTCGTCGACCGGGCGAACCTACTGAGCTATAACGTCAGTGAGGGGATCGCCGCGAACGAGAGTGACTCGACCACGGACCAGCAGTTGAACCAGTTACTGGATCAGCTGCTGTCTGACTTTACCGAGAGCACGACGCTAGCTGACGACATTCGAGAAGTCCAAATCATCGATACGAACAGTGTCGTACGGGCGACCTCGAACCAGAACAATCAAAGTCTCGTTGGACAACGGACGGCAAGTACGTTTATCCAGAAGTCATTCGCCACAGGCGGCGCCCAAGAGACGCTCGTCTATGAAGATTCGAATGACCGGATGCGCGTCGTCGCCGTTCCCGTCAAGTCAGAAGTAGACGGGACCACAATCGGCATGATCTACATCGAGGCATCGATGCAGTCTATCTATAACCAGATGGAACAAGTCATCCGAATCCTCGCAACCGGGACGGTCATTGCCTTGATCATCACATCCTTCCTCGGTATCTTGTTATCTCGAACGATCACACGACCGATTGCCGATATGCGTCGGCAAGCCGTCGAGATGCGAAAAGGGAACTTCTCGCGGAAAGTTAAAGTGTATTCGGATGATGAGGTCGGTCAACTCGCCTACGCGTTTAACGAATTGACGGACGAGTTGATGGAAGCGAATGCGACGACAGAAGCAGAGCGCCGTCGATTGACGAGTGTCCTCGAGAACATGTCTGACGGTGTGGTTGCGACCGACCGTTCGTTACGGGTCATTTTAATGAACGACCAGGCACGTGACATGATCGGGGTCGATGAAGAAGAGGCGATGGGCATGAACTTACAGAGCCTTCTCGCGTTCGAAGAGGAAATCGTCATCCCTGAGGACGGGACGATGCCGGCGAAACTGATTGACCTCAGTACGGATGAGGAACTGTTCCTTGTTCGAGCTTATTTCTCACCGATTCAAAAACATAGTGGACCAATCACAGGTCTCATCGTCGTCTTGCATGACGTCACTGAACAAGAGCAAGTCGAACAAGATCGCCGTGAGTTCGTCGCAAACGTTAGTCACGAGTTGCGCACGCCGCTCACGACGATGCGTAGTTATTTGGAAGTCCTTGCGGAAGGGGCTTATCAGGATGATGAGTTGGCGCCGCGCTTCTTAGAGACGACGCAAAACGAGACAGAGCGAATGATTCGCCTCGTCAATGACTTGTTGCAACTCTCGAAGATGGACAGTAAAGAATATAAGATGCAGAAAGTGAAGTTCGACTTTGTGCAGTTCTTTAACGATATCATCGATCGTCATGAGATGACGAAAGGGGACGCGATTCAATTCCGTCGGAAGCTGATGAAACGTCGCGTGTACGTGCATGCCGACCAGGATAAGATGACCCAAGTGATCGATAACATCATCACGAACGCCATCAAGTTCTCACCAGAAGGCGGTACGATCACGTTTCGGACGATGCTTCGGGCAAAACGCCTCGTCATCGGCATCAAGGATGAAGGAGTCGGGATTCCGAAGTCGAACTTGAAGAAAATTTTCGAACGCTTCTATCGTGTCGATAAGGCGCGGGCGCGTAATATAGGTGGAACCGGACTCGGTCTATCGATTGCCAAAGAAGTCGTATCCGCTCACGGTGGAGACATCTGGGCAGAGAGTGAATTTGGCCGCGGTACGACGATTTACTTCACGATTCCGTTCGATACGATTGTGGAGGTGAATGATTGATGAAACGGTTTACGATTGCAAAGCCAGAACTGTGGAAGTCGTTCCTTTTGCTCACGTTAATCGTCACGTCGATTGTTCAAACCATCATTTTGTGGGATTATCATCCCACCTATCAGTCAGTCCAATCGGAGACGCAATTGACGACGGTGGATGAGTCGCTCCAACGCCGAGCGAATCAGGTCGTGATTCCGGTTCAAGCGGTCGTTCATGACAACAACGCCGTCTTCGCTTCGAAGAACACCCCGAAGCAGTTGATGCGGGTCATCCGGGATACGTTTGAAGCAAGTGAATTCAACCGCTCGAACCCGCTCGCCACGAAGAATGTCCCGAGCTTTTACACGGATATCAACGAAGGACTCGAATTGATTTTGCCGGAAGCCTACTATGCGGACACGCTCAGCTATATGCTTCCGGGCACGTACAGTCTGTCTGGGAAAATCCCGCAACGTGTGCTCATCTACATGGAAGACAATGCGTTTACCATTCGGACGATCATGAGTGACCAATCGATTTGGGAAGGGAAGCTAACGAAGGTCGGAAACGGCGACGTGAACAGTCTATTCCTAAAAAACTCGAGTCGGACGATGAAGCGAGTGACGTATACGGATGAGCGCGTGAACTATATCCCGGTCGTCGGACCGGAGATGAATGAGTTGTTCGCATATGACGTATCGTCGATTCAAATCGATGCGCGCCTCGACTGGATGCGGGACACATTCTTCCCAGGCGACCCGAACGTCCAAGAAGTCGACCCGGCGAGTTCAGTGGGGGCATTGACGAACGGTGTCAGCGTAGCAGAATATGACGCGAAGTTGAACGCGAGTCGCTATCGGAACTTATCGCGAAACAGCACCGAGCGGGAAGCGGCACTCGGATTGGATTCGATTGTCGAATTCGTGAATTTCCATGGTGGATGGGTCGACGAGTCTTCTGAGAATCAAGGACTCTCGCTTCGTTTCGATGCCATCACACCGGCGAACAAAGGCTTTGAAACGACCGTATTCCGTTTTCATGTGAAAGGATTCCCGGTCTTTAGCCAACGTGAGGCGTTTATCAACAATGACGCCATCGACTTATCCACATTGCGTGTGGAAAACGACGGGGCGCAAGTCCGGTCCATCACACGACATCACTTAGAGATTGACCGCTTGATCACAGTCGGCACGACGCAGCTGGCTGACGCGGACGAAGTACTCGGGACACTCATCAACTCTGGACGGTTTGAGAACGTGACCGAGATTCGAATCGGTTATGAAATCGAGTATAACGAGGATACGAGCCGATATGTGACGTTCTCACCGAATTGGTTCGTACGTGAAGCGGGACGTTGGGTCCCATATAATCAGTCAGAAGATTGGACAGAAAGGATGATGTATCGTGGATTGGAGTAAAGCGAAAACCATTTTAATCTTCGCCTTCCTCGCCTTGAACATCTATCTGTTGTTCCAATTGGTGACTGAAACATGGGCGACCGAAGTCGTGACGAACGATAATACGTCGATTGCACAAATTTTAGACCAACGAAACGTCGACCCGGCGAAACTGCCACGAATGGGTCGGGATATCGGCTATTTGACAGGGTCGTCTGAAGAGATGTCGGCCGCAATGATCACGAAAAATCGGGAGGCTCAACTGGCGACGACGCTCGACAATATGCAACTCGAAGTCGAGCTGAAACAGCCGGTACCGCTCGATGCCAAAGATTTGCGAACGACGGCTTCGACGTTTGTTGCGGAATATGTTCCGTTTGGCGAAGAATATGACTACTGGCGATACGATGAAAAGACGAGACAAATCGCCTTCGTCCAAACGTTTGAAGACAATAAGATTTTCTCGGCACCTGAAGTCGAGGGAGATTCGGAGATGTATATCGGACCATCCCTCATCTTGATTCAATTGAACGAGGAATATGAAGTGACGGATTATAAGCAACGTCATTTGAAAGACATCTCATCGAAACCGCAAGACGATCTCGTGTTAACGGCCAGCGAAGCCATCTCTCAACTCGCGTCACGGAAGTATTTCCAACCGAACCAGGAGATGCGGGCCATCAACACCGGGTTTTATAGCTTACCCCTCGACAGCTCTGGCGGTTTGATTATCATGCCACCGCTATGGTCGGTCGCGATTGACGATCATGTATATTTCGTCAATGCCATCGATGGAACGGTAGAGCGCGTCGAGTTTGAAACGAAAGAATGAAAGGAGTGATGGTGTGAGTTTACAGTATAGTGTGTTAGCGAGCGGATCGACCGGGAACGCCCTCTATATCGAGACGGAACGGACAAAGCTGCTCGTCGATGCCGGATTGACCGGGAAAGCGATGCAACAACGCATCGAAGCGATCGGTCGGTCGTTTGATGGGATCGATGCACTGCTCGTCACCCATGAGCACTCCGACCATATTAAAGGAGTAGGAATATTAGCGCGAAAGTATAACTTACCGATTTATGCGAATGCGAAGACGTGGGCGGCGATGGAATCACTCATCGGAAAGATTGACCCAGCGTTGAAGTTTCACATCGAGGTCGGGGACATCAAGCAGTTCGGTGATATCGAGATTGAAACGTTCAACGTCAGTCACGATGCGGCGGACCCGATGTTTTATCAGTTTGCCCACGACGGGAAACGCTTGGCACATATCACGGATACGGGCTACGTCTCAGACCGGATGAAAGGGGTCATTCGTGGGGCTGACGACTTTATCTTCGAGTCAAACCATGACGTCTCGATGCTGCAGATGGGACGTTACCCGTGGAGCGTCAAACGACGCATCCTTGGGGACTACGGACACGTCTCGAATGAGGATGCGGCGATTGCGATGAGCGAGGTTATCGGTGACCGAACGAAACGGATCTACTTGGCGCACTTAAGCAAGGACAACAACATGAAAGAGCTTGCGCAAATGAGCGTCTCGCAAACACTCGGCATGCGGGACGTCGACTTAGGTCGAATCAAATTGTGCGATACGGACCCAACAATCCCCACTTCGCTCGTTTCTTTATAAGGAAACTTGGGAAAAGACAGTTATCACACTGTCTTGAAGGGGGGACGCGTCGTGAACGAAGAGAGACACCATGAGTATGAACCTCAAGACGTCGAACCTGAAGTACACGAAGCAATAGAAGAGAAATCGACGTATCCGTCTCGGAGCGAATGGCGTCCAAAGCAAGAAGAGCACGTACGCCACAAGCCGAGACCGAATATAAAACCGTTGTTACTCGGAGGGGTTGGCGGATTCTTAGGAGCGGCTTTGTTTTTTGTCACAGTGATGCTCTGGGATTCGCCGACCTCTCGTTTTGTGACGAATGAACTGACGCGGACCGAGCAAGCCGTGACCGTCACCGAATCCGACGTCACGACAGCAGTTCTCGGAGCGAAGACGTCCGTTGTCAGTATTACGAACATTCAGCGGGCCTTCACTTCGGACTCGCAATGGGAGGCGGGCGCTGGCTCTGGCGTCATTTATAAAGTGGAAGGGAATACGGCATATATCGTCACAAATTTCCACGTCATCGAAGAGGCGGACGAAATCAACATCGCCTTTTCCGACGGTCAGATTGCGTCAGCGACCATTTTAGGTGAGGATCCGCTCAACGATTTGGCGGTCGCGGAAGTCGAGCTGCCGGATAATATCGATGCGAAACCGATCGTGCTTGGTGATTCGACCGTGCTACAAGCCGGTGAGACCGTCATGGCCATCGGAAATCCGCTCGGTGTCTTCTCAAACTCGGTCACCCGTGGTATCGTCAGTGGTGTCGAGCGGACGGTGCCGGTCGATACGAATAGTGACGGCTTGATGGATTACAACGCAGAAGTCATCCAGACCGATGCGGCCATCAACCCAGGGAACTCGGGCGGTGCTCTCATCAATATTCGTGGAGAGCTCGTCGGAATCAATTCGATGAAAATCGCCGAAGCGAGCGTAGAAGGGGTCGGTTTCTCGATTCCGGTGAACGTGGCGCTGCCGGTCATTGACATGTTAGAACGTGATGGGAAAGTGACACGAGCACAGCTCGGGGTCACAATTCAAGAAGTCATTGCGGTACCTGGTAACGTCCGGGAAGAGTATGGCATCTCATTCGATCAAGAAGACGGTGTCTTCGTTGAAGAAGTGACACCAGGTAGTCCGGCTGAAGAAGCGGGACTTCGCGTCGGCGATATCATCACGCAAATCGGAGATCGGGAGATTAAACGATACGTCGATTTACGCGATGCACTCTATCGAGATGCAACAGTCGGTGATACGATTACGATTGAGTATTTACGTCGCGGTGAAACGAGAGAAACCGAGGCGACGTTAACTGAAGCAACTTAAAGAAGCGGCGACGCTTCTTTTTTAAGGAGGAAAAACTGTGGAAAAAAAAGTATGCAAGGAACATGTTGAAATCGCTTTAGACATCATTGTGGATGAAACAGGGGAGTACCCGTTGTTAGAGGAATTATCCACAAGTGAACAAGTGACATGTGAGTTCTGTGAAGCCGACGCAACATATGTTGTGTCAAGCAAAAACTAATTATCAACATGTGGATTTGTGGATAACTCTGTGGATAACCCTATGGATAACTCCAAAAAAACTGTGGAAAAAGGAAGAATTGGATGAATATTTCAATTATCACGGTCGGCAAACTGAAAGAAAAATATTTAAAGCAAGGAATTGCCGAGTACACAAAACGGCTCTCTGCCTACGCAAAAGTGCAGGAAATCGAGGTCTCAGACGAAAAAGCACCCGAGAATTTAAGTGAGGCAGATATGTTATTAGTAAAACAAAAGGAAGGCGAGCGGATTTTAGCGAAGATATCCCCAGACACGCACGTCATCGCGTTGGCCATTCAAGGGAAGCAGCGGACGAGTGAAGCGTTCGCTCGTGAACTCGATCAACTCGCGACATATGGAAAGAGTAAAATCGCCTTCGTCATTGGAGGATCGCTCGGTTTGTCGGATGATGTGATGAAACGAGCGGACGATACGATCTCGTTCTCGAAGATGACATTCCCGCATCAACTCATGAAGCTCGTATTGTGTGAACAGATTTATCGGGCGTATCGGATCAATCGGAATGAGCCGTACCATAAATAAATATTTTCAAAGAGTCATGTAGAACATTGTTTTATACTTGTTCTAGATGACTTTTTTTAGGAGTTGAATCATATGGGTGTTTGGGGAGTAGCGATTTTATCGAATGATATTGCCGAAGATATTCGGTTTATATACAAAGATTTACTAGGGGACGGCTATTCGAATGAACAAGCGAGTGAAAAGGTCATTCAAGAGTACGTAGATGAATTAGATGCTGAAGAAATGACACTTTTTTGGCTTTCCTTTTCACTTATTCAATGGAAGCTAGGACGATTACAAGATCACGTAAAACAAAATGCTGTAGAGATTATTGACAGTGGAATCGAGCTAGAAAATTGGAACGATGATTTAAAGTTAAAGAAGAAAAGAGAGGCCGTTCTTCTTAAGTTAAAACATCAATTGAATCAGCCTCAGCCCCTGGCTAAAAAGATTCCTAAGCGCTTTGTAGCGGATACGACGTTTAAATCAGGAGACATTGTCAGTTTTCAGATGGACTCTTCCGAATATATCCTGTTAAAAGTGATTGATATTATTGAGCAATGGACACGTGATCGGTACCCACTTTTTGAGATATACGATTGGCAGGGAAAAGAGATTCCTTCATTAGAGGAAATCAGTACATTGAGATTAAAGACCGGATATTATGATGACGATGAGGACATGCCTCGAAAAATTGCCGTGTATCAGTCTGGTAAAAGGGATCCATTCGTCAAGCGGGCTAGTCTCATTGCTGAAGGTTTTCCTGTAACGAGTGATACGGAACCACCTTACACCTTGTTATCTTGGAAGAGCCTCAATGCACTTATAGATGAGATGAATCTAAATAAAAACTAGATTGGACGATAGGATTCATCAAAACGATGGGTTTTGCATCGGACTGTAATATTCTCAATCAAGGAAATGGAGTTGCATCCAAATATGAACCACACCATCAATCTTCTAACAAATCAAATCGCTCCCGATTTTCTGACAACTTTCGAACGTTTTCAGGAAACGCATCGCATCTATGCCGTGGCTTCAAATGGTGAGCTTTATCAAAAAGACGAGCACTACATTGATGAATGGGATGATGCGAAAAAACAACAGGTCATTGAGATTCTTAACTACTACATCGACCGTGGCGGCGTTGTTGTGGCAATCCAAAAAAGTGAAACGTTACTTGGTTTTGCCGGACTGGATGGACACCTGCTCGGAACGGAAGGCCAGTATTTAAATCTGGGCTTCATTCATGTGAGTCGTCCTAATCGTGGACAGGGGATTGGTAAAGTGTTATTTGAACGTGTCTGTCAGGCAGCAATCGAACGAGGCGCGAAAAAGCTATACATCGGAGCGAACCCGGCCGTCGATACATATCATTTCTATGAAGCGATGGGATGCATAGTAGCCGAAGAAATCGTGCCAGAAATCTATAAAGAAGAACCACTCGATTTGCAACTCGAATATGTTTTATCGTCTCCTGAGACCGCATCGTAACGATGTGGTCTTTTTCATGCATAAAATCGCTCAACTCCAAGCTTTTTCTCCTATGAAGAATTGACCGATTTCGAAAAATTGTGATAGAATCACAAGGCAAATGATTATCATTATCAGTCAATAATAATAGATGAAATTGAATCGTTGGAGTGAACGTGAAAGGATGAATACAATGAGCACGCTTGAAGCATATAACATGGCATTTAAAAACGGATTGGAATTAGAGGACGATGTGGTTCTCGAGGACATGAAGCTCGGAGAATCGACGGAATGGGATTCGATTGGACACATGACCCTCATCGCAGAAATCGAGGATGCGTTTGACGTCTATATCGACTCGGATGAAATGACGGAATTCCATTCGTATCAGTCTGGCATCGCATTACTGCAGCGCCTCGGTGTGGACATCCAGTCATGACGCTTTTTCAAACACTCGAGCAGTACACGAATCGTGAGGCGGTCTATGCGGACCGTTCTTACACATACGGCGAGATGTTGGAGGTCGGCGACGCGATTAGTCAGGAAGTCGGCGAACGGTCGCTTGTCTTCTGTCTATGTGCCAACCGGGTCGAGTCGCTCTTCGGCTATGTCGGTTTCATTCGGGGACGCGTCGTACCCGTCTTATTAGACGCGGATATCCCAGCCGAGCAATTACTGAAGCTGATGGCACTGTATGAACCGACGCACGTATGGGCACCGGAGTCGAGAGACGATTTGGTGAACTCGTTGGATGCTTACTATAGCTACGGCGGTTACGTCTTGTTTGAAACAGGAGCAACAGTTCACCATGAACTTCATGAAGAGTTGGCCCTTCTGTTGACGACTTCGGGAAGTACCGGAAGTCCGAAATTTGTCCGTCTCACGTATAACAACCTATCAGCAAACGCCACGTCGATCATCGACTATCTCGACATCGATCAAACGGATAAACCGATTACGACCCTTCCGATGAACTATTCGTATGGGCTCTCCATCATCAATAGTCATCTATTGAAAGGGGCGACCATCATCCTAACAGACCGTTCGATTGTTCAAAAAGAGTTTTGGGAGTTGTGTCGTGCCGAGCAGGCGACAACGTTTGGTGGGGTACCGTTTCATTACGAAATGTTAAAGCGTTTGAAGTTTGAGACGTATGATCTGCCAAGTTTAAAGAAGTTGACGCAAGCAGGTGGGAAGTTGGACCCAACGCTCGCGCATCACTTTGCGACGGTATGTGAAGAAAAAGGGATTCAATTTTTTATCATGTATGGTCAAACAGAGGCAACGGCCCGGATGTCGTATTTACCGGATCGGATGCATCCGGAAAAAGCAGGGAGTATCGGTATCGCCATCCCAGGTGGAACGCTCTCGTTACGAGATGAAGCCGGAAACGACATCAAAGATGCGAACGTGACGGGCGAACTGGTGTATCAAGGCGACAATGTGTCGTTCGGATACGCGACCTCGTTACCTGACCTTGCGAAGGGTGACAACAATCAAGGTGTCTTACGTACGGGTGACATGGCGTATCGCGACGAGGATGGATATTTCTTCATCGTCGGCCGGATCAAGCGCATGATTAAACTGTATGGAAGTCGTATCAGCTTAGACGAAGTCGAGGCTCTCCTTCGAGAGCACGGACATGACTGTGTCTGTGCAGGAGAAGACGACCAACTATACGTGTATACGTTACAGGATGATGTTGCACGCATTCAAAAAATCATCAAAGAACAAATCAAGGTGAAAGGTGTTCGGGTGATGCAGATTGACGAGATTCCACGTAATTCGTTCGGAAAGATTCGTTATGCCGCATTGCCGAAGCGAGAACTTGTGACCACCTGATTGTCAGGAATCGGTACATCGTCAAGTTCCATAACATCAGGTGGTAAATATGACTTTTATTTCGATTGAATTTCTCTTATTTTTAACAATCATCGTTGGAACGTATTACGTGATCCCACATCGATTCCGATGGGTGCTCCTTCTCTTAGCGAGTTATGTCTTCTACGCCACGTTGAGCGTTCAATTCATTCCGCTATTGTTGATCAGCACCGCCTTCACCTATGTGATTGGGATTCTGATTGAAAAGCAAGAAAAGAAAGAACAGAAGAAACGGCTCATGTGGGTCGGTGTCTCGGTTCTTGTCTTCTTCCTCGGATGGTTCAAGTATTTTAATTTCGTCAACGATTCGCTCCGTTCGTTCGCCGCATGGAGCGGATTTGATTATGATGTGCCGTATAAAGAGATCGTGTTGCCGTTGGCCATCTCGTTCTATACGTTCCAAGCCATCAGTTATGTCGTGGACGTTTCGCGAGGGAAGCAAAAAGCAGAGCGTCATTACGGCTATTTCTCGGTCTATTTCGCCTTCTTCCCGCAACTTGTTGCGGGACCGATTGAGCGAGCGAAAAAGCTACTTCCCCAGCTGAAGACGGAGCAACATCTCGACTACGACAATATCAGCTATGGGATTCAGCGCATCATTTGGGGATTCTTCAAGAAGACATTGATCGCTGACCGATTGGCTCCGATTGTCGCAAGTGTATTCAATAGTCCAGATCCGACTGGTTCAGAGATTGTGCTCGCGACGATGTTGTTCTCCATTCAACTGTTCGCCGATTTCTCGGCGTGCAGTGATATCGCCATCGGTTGTGCACGATTGCTCGGAATTCGATTATCGGAGAACTTCAAACAGCCACACTTTGCCGTATCGATTGCCGACTTCTGGAACCGCTGGCACATCACACTTTCGATGTGGTTGCGAGATTATATTTTCATGCCGCTCGCGAAAGGGAAGAAGAAGCGCGAGCAGATTTATGGTGCCATCCTCGCAACATTCTTAGTGAGTGGAATTTGGCATGGTGCCGCGTGGAATTTCGTCTTATGGGGACTTATTCATGGAATCTATCGTGTGTTCGGAGACCATACGAAACAGCAGCGCGAAAAAATGGCGTCATGGGTCGGATTTGACCGCGTGCCGACACTTCATCGGTGGTGGAAAATCGCCATCACGTTTCAGCTCGTCTGCTTCTCGCGCGTCTTCTTTCAATCGCATTCGATGGCAGAGGCGTTCTCACATGCCAAACTGTACGTGACACCCTCTTCATGGGCACCGTCAGGCATGATGCAGGCAATTCAAATGTTCTCGTTGCTCGATTTAATCATCTTCCTCGCCGTCTTTGTCGTCGTTCACCTGTTCCAACATATTGAACGAACGAAAGGTTCAGCTTGGGATTGGATGGCACGTCAATCTGCGGTGACGAGCGTAGCCATCAACCTGTTCTTGATTGTCTCGGCCTTCTTGTTTGGTGTGTCGAGCCAAGGATTTGTGTACGGTGGGTTTTAAGATGCACGGAAAGGAATTAGCATGAAACGTTTAGGAATCAAAATCGTCGTTGTGTTACTCGTGATGATTACCATCTTCATTCCTGTCAACGAGTTCGTGAAAGACTCGTGGGAATATAATAACAATCGGGCCGTTCTTGCCTTCAAGGAGGACCCTCATCCTGTCGATATCATCAATCTCGGAACTTCCCATGCGATGTACGGGTATTATTTTAAACCGACCGGATTGTCGCATCTCGACTTGGCGTTACCGAGTCAACCGATTGAATATGATTTGAAGATGCTAAAAGAATATGATGAGCACTTGAAACCAGGTGGGGTCGTGATTGTGTCCTTATCTCAAATCACATTCAGCAATTCGGACGTCGGTCGGAAGGCCAATTACTATCGCGTCTTGGACCGTAAAGACATCGAACCGGTCAGCCTGTTTCAATACTATACGCATGAACAGTTCCCGGCATTGAACAGTGGCAGTGTTTATGCCGCGATTTCCCGGGAAATCCGGGATTTTCGGTTTGATGCGCATAAGCCATGGGAGAATGGTGGGCTGAATTACTCCGAGCGTAAGTATGAGGAAGTGGCCGCTCAGTATGAAAATGCCGTGAACAATCATGAGATTGAAGAAAACATGGCGCATTTACAAGACATCATCGACTACTGTAAACAACAAGAGTATCGTGTTGTCTTGGCGATGGAGCCGGTACACGCGTCATACCATGCGTATTTTGATGAAGACGTCATGGAGCGCCTCGTGTTTCAGCATGTAGAGAAGCTTGATTTAGATGTCCCGTTCCTCAATTATATGGGGGATGAACGATTCATTCATGAGCAGTCGTTCTTCCATAATCCAGACCATTTGAACGGTGATGGGCGGACGCTGTTGTCTACACTTGTTTATGAAGATTTGAAGCGGTTGGGGTATGTTCAAGAATAATGACATCGTATTCAATCGAAAAGAATGCTCGCGAACGTCCATAATATCACTAGCATCGACAGGAACGAGACGAATACGGTCTTATTAGATACCCGTTGCTCCGCAAAGCGTCGAAATAGTCGTTCGAGGATTGTTTGGCCGATGACGACCGCTATAAAGATGATCGCCATTTCAACGAATAGAGAATAGTCGTTACGAAAAATAAAGATCATGGCAACAAAGAGGATGATGGAGCTGGTCAATGTGGTGAGAAAACGTTGTTTATTCAATCAAATCCCTCCCTTCTCTCATTATTACGTGCATGCTTTAGAAAAGATTCAAATAGACGGGGAGTGATTCACATCGAAACGATCTATTTAGCAGGCGGATGTCTATGGGGTGTCCAGGAGTTTGTGAAGACGTTACCGGGTGTCCTTTTAACAGAAGCTGGACGCGCGAACGGGACGACCGATACGTTAGACGGGGAGTATGACGGCTACGCGGAGTGTGTCAAAACTACGTTCGATCCGGACGTAGTGACAGTCGAAGATTTGATGCATTACTTGTTCGAAATCATTGATCCATACAGTGTCAATCAACAAGGGATTGATGTCGGGGAGAAGTATCGGACGGGCGTGCCATACAGTGTCAATCAACAAGGGATTGATGTCGGGGAGAAGTATCGGACGGGCGTCTACAGTGAGGATTCACGACATTTGATGGAGGCGCAAGCGTTTATTGATCGACGCTCGGATGCGGAACGAATCGCTGTTGAAGTCAAACCGCTCACGAACTATGTGCGAAGTGCGGACGAACACCAGGATCGCCTGACGCGTTGCCCGGACGATTATTGTCACATACCGAAAGAGTTGTTAACGAAATATCGGAAAGACGAAACATCGCCAACCCCTTGATTCGGAGTTGGCGATGTTTTTACGTCCGCTCGAGAATGTTCACGAGCATTTGATGAACGACGTCATGGTCGTTTGTGTCATGCAGCTGATATGGACTCCCCGGTAGCGTGTACACATCTTTCGCTCCGACGTATGTGATGTGGAGTGTCAAGGAACCATCTTCCTGACACGCTGTCGTCAATTCCAAGTCACCACTGATGACACCGACTTCTTCCGTCATGACACCGTGGGTTGCCTTAAAGGTAGAAGTGAGTTTGTTCATGAATGACTCCTTTTCTGTCTCAATAAATACAAGCGTTGATGGCTGTCGTGAGTGCTGACTTCTCTGACGATTGAAGGCTCAAGCCCCAACGGCTTTTCGTCTCGACCCACATCTTCGCATATGCACAACGCGCGCCGGTGCGAGGTGGTTGCCATGTCGATGGATCTTGGTCTCCTTTTGAGCGGTTCGATGAAGCGGATACCGCGATCAACTGAGGACCGTTCAAGTCGTTCGCAAAGCTCTGACGTTTGGTTGTCGTCCAGCTGCTTGCGCCAGAGCGCCATGCTTCAGCGAGCGGAACAACGTGGTCGATATCGATGTCAGATGCCGACGTAAACGTCAAACCGTCATAGTAACTGTACCATGAGCCCGTCGTTACCGGACATTGGTCGACGACCGAGTCAGCGTCCCGTTTCAAGACGATATGACGCGTGTTACAACCACTTCCTTGACTCGACCAGTGCGGGAAGAGGTCCCGACTGTATCCTGTCATCGACCCTTCATTTTTGACAGTAAGTGCATTCAGTTTCGTGAGCGCATCCGCTTTCGATGGGATATTCGGCGGGAATGCAGAGACCGGTGTCGCGTCAAATGACGCGGCCACCCAAACAAGCAATGTGACGAGTGCGACAGACATGAGTTTCTTCAACATAAAAAGCCTCCTACTATGTATTTGGAATGAACACTTGTCGAGCAAGTGGGCAACCTTTCGTGAGACAAATATCACGCAATAAATTCAACTTGATCATACACAGGACGATTTTGAAAAAGTGTGAAAATCTGCAAAATGATTAGAAAGACTATCGCAAATCCTTCTCTAGCATTAGCGAGCGATCTCGTGTTATTTCTTTGGAACTAGTGAGCAATCAGGACTGGTATAATGAATGACATGGATTGAGAGAAAAGAAGAGGTGGATGGAATGAACAAGAAAGAGATTGCGGCGATTCGCCGACAGTTTAAAGTGAATGCGACGAAGCTGAAGATTGCTGACTTATATACGATTTACATCCGACAGGAAACGAATGAGATTTACTACGAAGAGTTGCGTCCGTTTCCGTTCTTAGAAGAAGAACAGCAGGAACTGTTTTTGACGAACTTCAAAAAAGTGCTCGGTGGGAAACTTGATGAAAAGTTATTCGAAGTGAAGTTCCAATATCCTGAGGAAGGTCAAGTCGACCATACGCAAGGATTGCTGTATGAAGGACTTCGTACGGAAGAGACAAACGTATGGACGGACTATATGCAGCGTATCGCCTTGAAGATGGTGAAAGACACGCCATTTGAAAAAGACATGGTCGTGACGTTCATCCGGGGTAATTACAATAAGCCGACGAACCGGTATTCGGAAGAGTCTGAGATTCACGCGAACGATGAAGTGTATACGACGAAGTTCATCCTCGGCAGTATCAGCCCGACAGAACTTCCGAAAAAGTCACTCGTCTTTGACTTCGTCGAGCGTGAATTCAAAGCCAGCTTGATTGTAAATCCAATCATCAAACTCGAGGCGCCAATCGGTGGATTCTTATTCCCGTGTTTCACCGATAATGCGGCCGATGTGAACCATGTCCTCTACTCGGCAAATAAAGCGCACCAACCGGATATGACGTTCATTGAGAACGTGCTGAACGGTTCGGAAATCGTTACGGCAGTGGAAGACAAGGCGGTCTTTGAAGAAGTCGTGAAAGCGGTCATCGGAGAAGAAGTCAATTCCCGTACGCTCTCGACCGTTTATGATGAGATCAATCAAATCATTGTCGCCGAAGAAGAGAACGAACAGGAAGAAGAGAGGGTCGCAATGCTCGACTCTCGTGCGGTCGAGGTCGTCCTTCGGGCGAGCGGTGTGGAAGATGTGACGACAGAAAAAGTCGAGCAGGCGTTCAAACAAGTCGTCGATGACACGAAATATGAGATGAAAGCGACGAGCGTCGTTCCAAAATATACGTCAAAATCGATTAAAATCAATACGAAAGTCGCCAACATTTCCGTCAGTCCACAAGATCTGAAATACGTGAAGCAAGTGAACTATAAAGGAAAACCATGCTTGTTGATCGAAGTGGAGGAAGAGACAGAGATTGAAGGATTCAAGCTCATCTCTGAAGAACTTCTATAAAAACTTAATTTAGAAAATGATATTAAAAAATATAGAGGATTACAGATAGGTTATAAAAGAACAGAAATGATTTGAAAGAGTATAGAAACAATAAAAACTCTAACACTTTTGCGTTAGAGTTTTTATTGTTTTATAATATATTTACTGATTGAGAGTACTGAAGTAGTTAGTTACCGCTACTGCTTCAGCGAATGATAATTCATTAACGACTTTATCGTTTTTGACTAATAATAATCGTTCTTCGTACTCAATTACTTTGACATCGTCATTATTAGCAGTAATGTCGATGTCATTCTTTTTTTGTAGAGGACTTTGTGTTTCTAACAACGCTTGTTTTTCTTTACGAACTTGATCACTATGTCCAGTACCATTTTTAAAAGGATAAATATTTGAGTTTCTTAAGTCAAAATAATCACCATTCAATAATGAATAAACATAGTCTTTTCCATGAAGATATTCCCCGATGACACGCTTTAAAAAGTATATTTTTTTGGTACTTAAATCTGTACCACCAACTACTTTAGGGTTCTCGATAGAATTTTTCTTCTTTTTAGTATCATCCCACACCTTCCATTCTATGTTAAAGGCTGAGAG
>NZ_JAPEHX010000160.1:0-528 GCF_028823655.1 Exiguobacterium sp. B2(2022)
AACCATCGGAGCAGCTTCATGAAATGATGACATTAAAAGTAAATCAGCACTTTTCATATAACGGTATGGATTAACTTGCTCACCATGTAAAATCACTCTATCTTCAATTTGATATTTTTTTATTTCATTCAGAATTTCTTCCTTCTGAATACCATCACCCACAATATGGTATTTTATATTATAACCCTTTTTCACTAAATTTTTTATAGCACTAATAGACATTAATAATCCTTTCTCCTGAGAAAGTCTTGCTACAGAAAGGACATTAAAATAGTTATCATCATAGTCAATTGAACTTTCATTAGACATTTTTATAATTTCATCAAAATCATTAAAATTTCTTACAGTGTACACTTTATTAGTCAATAGAGGCATAGCTTCAATAAAATTACTTTTGACAGATTCCGAAACACATGCTATTCGGTCAAATTTTTCGTATGCACTTCGATTTATTTGATTGTTTACATTTGCATTTAAAAAATCGCAATGTATAAATCCTATTTTGTATGATGAATTTATATGATTCAG
>NZ_JAPEHX010000161.1:0-523 GCF_028823655.1 Exiguobacterium sp. B2(2022)
TTGAATCTTTTATTCAATATTTTTCTATATAATTTAATAATTATCTTTTTAAAAGATCTTTGATTTGAGTTTTTTATTAATCTTCTCGACTCGTACAATTTCTGTAAACGTGTCGCCGTATGAAAATCTAACTTTTGCCCATCCAACATTTCAAATTTGTATTGAAGTGAATCTTTTTTTAACCGATTCTCTGCCGTTCTTAAGTTCTGTCTCACATTTTTTTTTAGACTTAGCCAGTAAGATTCATATGTACCGCTTAACTTAATTGAAGCGCACTCGTTCATTATATACTCTTCAGCATTATCATTTGTCTCTAAGTACTCACTTAATATAGACTTATCTGAAATTAGATTAAAGTGAAACTGGTTTACTGAAAAATCCATCAATATTGTTTTAATAAAAATATCAATATTCTCAAGATTTACATCATCTCTATAGATAAAATCAAGATAATCAGTTTCAGTTCCTGATCCAAGTATGAAAATCCCTCTTTTTTTCCCCTTCGTTTTTATAAATGATGGTT
>NZ_JAPEHX010000162.1:0-517 GCF_028823655.1 Exiguobacterium sp. B2(2022)
CGCCACCACCACTCTCCTTAATCGTTCGGCATACACTGGATTTTTTGTCACTCAAATAACTATAGTGGTACGTTGCTGTTTTAAAGCGAATCATACGTCCGATTGTCCCGTTTTCGAGCTCTTCTTTCAATAGCTGTACAGCGGGGAGAAAGCGATACATAAGCGCGACTGCATTCGGGATTTGATGGATTTTTGTTAATTCGACCATTTGCTTAGCATCTTCTAAGGTGTGGGCCAGTGGCTTTTCGCAATAGACCGGTATTTGATATTCAGCTGCTAACTCAACATAGTCTCGGTGATACTGATTTGGCGTGCAAATGTCGATGAAGGCGGGGCGCGTCATAATCATTTCTGAAAAAGTGTCAAAAGCATGAATGTTTGGCAAAGTTGGTGGAGAAGATGGAGACAGGATAGAACGGACGGATAACGTATAAGGAAGTCGGTGCTGCAAATTTGCTTGTGAAACACTTAACATATGTGTTTTGGCGATTGTGCCAAAGCCCATGATAGCGAATTG
>NZ_JAPEHX010000163.1:0-511 GCF_028823655.1 Exiguobacterium sp. B2(2022)
GGAATGACCTTCAGCTGAAGATCATTCCGTGCTCTTTCGTTTACTATGGCATTCAAGTAAAAAAGGATCACCTCCGCAAAAAAACGGTAGGTGGTCCTTTTGGTTGATCAAAATGCTTTTTTAAAAAATGTCGATGTATAGTCGAGCGTCGTGTGCAGTGTCGTTGCAAATACGAGACCTAAAAAGAACGACATGCCGTGTACGTCCACCCACGAACGGATTTCTGTTTCATATGCTGTGAAGGGCAAGAGCGGAATGAGTGGGAAGCCGATGTACGCAATCCGAATCAGATCACTCAAAACAGGTAAATGCGAAAAGAGCGAACGGTGCGGCATGAGCTTCACGTATGGGAGCCAAATCAATTTAAGCGGGCCCCATCGGTAATAGGCATCTGATTTTAAGTCAAGGTCTGGGGAGAGCCAGAGTGTACCGATAATCGCACCGATGATCAATGCGAACGGAATATCGATGTCAATAAAAGGCGTGGCAACCGCAAGTGCGCCGGTTGCCA
>NZ_JAPEHX010000164.1:0-510 GCF_028823655.1 Exiguobacterium sp. B2(2022)
CCAGCCGCACCTTCCGATACGGCTACCTTGTTACGACTTCACCCCAATCATCTGCCCCACCTTCGGCGGCTGGCTCCTTACGGTTACCTCACCGACTTCGGGTGTTGCAAACTCTCGTGGTGTGACGGGCGGTGTGTACAAGACCCGGGAACGTATTCACCGCAGTATGCTGACCTGCGATTACTAGCGATTCCGACTTCATGCAGGCGAGTTGCAGCCTGCAATCCGAACTGAGAACGGCTTTCTGGGATTGGCTCCACCTCGCGGCTTCGCTGCCCTTTGTACCGTCCATTGTAGCACGTGTGTAGCCCAACTCATAAGGGGCATGATGATTTGACGTCATCCCCACCTTCCTCCGGTTTGTCACCGGCAGTCTCCCTAGAGTGCCCAACCAAATGCTGGCAACTAAGGACAAGGGTTGCGCTCGTTGCGGGACTTAACCCAACATCTCACGACACGAGCTGACGACAACCATGCACCACCTGTCACCCCTGCCCCCGAAGGGGAAGG
>NZ_JAPEHX010000165.1:0-506 GCF_028823655.1 Exiguobacterium sp. B2(2022)
TTCACGCACACTGCTCCAAAATCCCATAATTGATATCTCCTTTTCTTATACAAAAACAAAGACGCCCCTGTGCCAAGGCACAGAGACGCCGTAAGCGCGGTTCCACTCTGTTTGGGAAAAAGTGTTCCCCTCTCAAGTCTCGTTAACGCCGAGTCGCGGCCTCGACTACGTATCGCCGAGACGGCTCCGAGGTGCACTTCTTCGGGGGACACATCTAGAACTCCCAGCCTAGGTTCTAGTCTCTGCAAAGTGTCATACCGCTTACTTTCCTCATCGATGCCTTTATGCTAATAAAGTTGTCAGACGCTTCAAGACACGCTCTTTTCCGATTAACGAAATCGCGTTCGGAAGCTCTGGTCCATGTGTTTGTCCTGTCGTCGCGACACGGATTGGCATGAACAAGTTCTTCCCTTTTTGACCAGTCGCTTTTTGCGTCGCTTTCGTCGCCGCTTTAATCGCTTCTGGTGTGAAGTCTTCGATTCCTTCGAGCTGTTGTTTGAACTCTG
>NZ_JAPEHX010000016.1:0-44888 GCF_028823655.1 Exiguobacterium sp. B2(2022)
CGTACTTCTGGCCGCTATCGAGCATGCGAAAGCGGGCACGATTTACAATGTCACGAATGATAAGCCACCGCACAATGAGATGATGCTTGACTATATGAAAGAATCGCTCTCTTTCCCGCATTTGACGATCACGGAGACGCCATCGTCTACACTCAGCTCTGTCGAACAGTCATTTAACGACATGGTGAAAGTATTCAATCCTTATTTGAATCGAAACATCACCTTCCATGATGAAAACACAAAACAATTGTTAAAAGATGCGGGATTCTCTCCACTTCGACTTGACCAGCAGTCGTTGCGACGAATCGTGAATGCCTATTATCAAACAAAACATTAAAAAATGGACCGGGCTTCCGGTCCATTGTCATTTATCACAGACTAATACGATTTTTCCATCTTTGATTTCGCGCTCGAGTGAGTCGACCATCTCTTTCGTAAGACCGAGGCTTTCCATCTGTTCCATGCGATCTTCCGAGTTGCTCGTGAATTTCGAGAGCAACGATTCGAACATTCCCTTTTCCGGGATGCGGTACGGTTGGATACCAGCTTCCGCTGCCAGTCGAATCGTCAGTTCTTCATCTTTAGCAAACAAATAGATGTGTTCGTTCACACACCCACCTGAGACCATCTCGTTCACTTCATGGTCTACCGTTGTCATATCATTTACTACCCTTGTCTCTAACATGCACCATCCTCCTAAACGTTCACAGTCGTGGTTTTCACTGTTTTTGTTATTCCCGAAAAATGAGGTGGTAAACATAAATCGTCATCGGCTAATCATGAAAAGTCCATTCTTCCACATCAAAATGCTGCACGATTCCTCCGATGCGCTCACGTTCCCCTTCCATGGTGACACGACCCAATAATCGCGCGGTCACAACGAATTGATTCCCATCTTCTCGGATACGCGATATCCGGTAATCCGCCTGTTGCAATAAACCAGCGATGATCTCCAACTTTTCTCTCTCGGATGACCGAAATGTATGGTTCATGTTCATTCCCCCTCTGTATATATGCTACCATATCGTTTCGTGATGGAGATGATATACTAAAGACAGCGAAAAGGAGTGAGTGACGTGCCTAAACAAGATCTGAATACAATCATGCTGGAATACTTGAATGAAAAAGAAGATTATGAAGCGTTTGCCACAAAACTGAAAGCGCTCCTCAGTGAATTATTGACGGAAGCCGGGATCCAGTTTCATTCGATTGTCGCCCGAGCGAAAGAAGCGGACAGTCTCTATGCCAAACTCTCGCGTAAACCATACCAATACCGTTCGTTACGTGACGTACAAGACCTTGCCGGGATTCGGATCGTCACATACTTTCATGATGATGTTCGAGCAGTCGCGCAAATATTAGAGGACGAGTTTACCATTGATCGAGAACAATCGATTGATAAATCGACTTTACTCGATGCGAATGAGTTCGGTTATTTATCGGTGCACTACGTCGTGGAACTAAGCGAGAAAAGACTTGCGCTCGGGGAGTACCGACGCTTTGCAGAAAAAGAAGCGGAGATTCAGGTCCGTTCGATTCTACAACATGCCTGGGCTGAAATTGAGCATGATCTCGGTTACAAAAATCCAAATGCCGTCCCTCCTGAAATCAAGCGTAGTTTCAGTCGTGTCGCCGGGCTTCTTGAGATTGCTGACTCTGAGTTTGTGAACATCCGTAAACAACTAAGGACATTTGAACAAGAAACAGTTGAACAAATCCTCGATTCTCCTGAGAAAGTAGCCATTACTCGGGACAATTTAAACTATTATATTGCCAACGACCAAACCGTTGAAAAATTGGATCAAGCCATCTTCCAAAGCGAATGGTTACTCGAAACTGATCTTTCGGCAATCGTGGAACTGACTCGGATGTTCCATTATGCAGATATTCGAACGTTCAAAGATTTGAACGACACGCTTTCGACCTACTTCACGCAAGCCATTCAATGTGCGACCTTACTCCCTTCTTCCCTTTTACCAAGACAAGGGATGGGTGTCGTCTATGCCGTCCTGGCCAAACTATTGGCAGAAGGTGATGATCCGCAGATTGAATTCTTCTTTAGACGTTTCTATCCAGATTTGAAACATTATGAGGAAATCATTCAACAAATCCGTTCAAAAGACGAGCCTTTATAACTTTACAGACAACATGTTTTTAATGTAGAATGTTTCTATGTTCTGAAGTATATATGAATAATATTATCACTAGGAGGTAGTTTCGAGGATGACAACACCTGTACCAACTGCTTCACGTCGTCAGCTCGTCGCTGATGCTGAACGTGGGATCCGGATGAACTATCGCGGAGTGAAAAAAAATCTCCGTTCGATGTTCTCACAATATTTGACTCGTAATGAATTCTTCATTCTACGTTCTCTTTGTCAACAGAGTCCTCAAATCGCCTCTGCTTTGTCGAATGAGTTTCAATTTTCAGCTTCGATGATCACAGCACTCGCTGATGAGTTGACGAAGAAAGGATTGATCTCTCGCGAACGCAGCGAACGTGACCGCCGTGTCGTCGAACTTCAAGCGACAGACGAAGGTCGCGAGTTGTTCGAGACGTTAGAGAGCATGAAAATCGAATACTTGATGGATGTATTTACTGATTTCTCTGATGAGGAACTCATTTTACTTTCAAAATTGTTAGACCGCATGGACGCTTAATCCATGAACAGACCTCAGCCATATTGGTTGGGGTCTATTTTTTATGAGGCATGAAAAAGGAGATGCAAAACGTGTGTTTGCATCTCCTTGCTGTCAGTTTGTTTCAATCAAGTGTGCCGTGACGACGATCCGGTCACGATACCCAAGATTTTCATCGTATGGCCCTGCACATGTAATCAGTTGAATCCGTTTCGCCTGAGTCGCCGCAAAGATTGATGCGAGCGGGACTTGATCAAGGCGATATTGCTTCACACTGACTACTTCATACGTAGCGACTTGATCTTCCCCCTGGAGCGTCACCAGTTCTCCTAGCGGAAGTTGACCAAGATTCGCAAAGATGGCGGGACCGTTCAAGTCATCAAGATGACCCGACAAGACGACGTTTCCGGTCGCCCCTGCTTTCGCACCATACTGATACCAACCGACTTGATCCACTTCAGACGGTGTATCCATCCGACCAGCCTCATCTTTCCCGACCGCTTCAATCGATGCATCGACATCAATTGATGGAATGACGAGTCGTTTCGGGGTGAAACTTTTCGAATGAAACGATTGCCTGTCGACCTGTTTAGAGGTCAATACGAGTGGTTCAGCGAATTCGGCCGTCGGCATGACAAATGGTTTGTCTGGTGCTTCAGCTTGAGCACCCATCACTAGAAATGTGATGGTACCTAGAAAGAACAGCTTAAGCGTCTTGCTTCTGACGACGAAAGACGTAGAATCCAGCCGCTGCTGCTCCAACTACTGCTGCTGCGAGCAACCAGTTCATTGATGCTGTTTGAGCGAGACCACCTTGTCCTGTTTCAGGGGCCATTGCCATCTCTCCACCGTCAGCGGCAAGGAGTACTTCAAACGCTGGTTCTCCTTCAAGGAGTCCGATCGCGAATGCTGTATAGTTCTTACCACCTTCGAGTGCGACTCCGTCAAGTGCTTTCACGACATCCGTCGCACCTGCTGGACGAACTTCAAGGTCATACGTACCAGCATCAAGTGTGCCATAATCACTTACTGCTTTGAACTCGAGGTTCGAGAAGAGTGGGTCTCCACCTTTAGGTGCGACATCCACTGCTGGTGCATCTGGTGCAAAGTGTGCGACGCGGACTTTTGATTTACCGTCTTCGAAGTTCGCATCATCTTCCATTGCAGCGATTTCGATGTTTTCAAGTTGACCGATCGCAGCAGCTGTGTAGAATTTGCCTGCTTCGATTGAAAGGTCTGCTGCGACGACGACTGTTTCTGTGTCACCTGCTGGCTTGATTTCAACGTTGTAATCCCCTGCAGGAAGTGTCAAGTAGTCAGTGAGATCCTTGAACTCTGCTCCCTCGACCGCGACTTCCCCATCCACATACACGTCAACTGCCGGTGCATCAGGTGAAGCATGTAGCACACGGACCATCGCATTTTCATGTCCATCGGCGCTAACCGGTAGGATGAAAGCGAAGGCCAGTGCTAGTGTACCCAGTAAAGACATCAACTTCTTCATGTGAAATTTCCTCCTTTTGTCTACGGTAACCTACGAATTGCATACAACAAGTGTGATGCAGTGCTACATGGTGTGCTACATCTGATTGCTATGTAGCTCGGTGACATCTTAAACTTAAGACAATCCGACAATGACGTAAAGGGGACACTATGTCCTGAATGTGCTCCGATATGCTAGCGCATGAAAGCGCAACCTTTACATTATTGTAGATTCCCAATCTCGACAAAGTAAAACCCTTTAGTCTGTGACTAAAGGGTTTTACTTGCCCATTCGATATCATTGACGAAAATGGCGTCGACTTGTAACGTTCGGCAGCGATCGAGTTGTGCCTCTGTCTTAATCGTATAGGGTCTGACGGGCACACCATGTCGTTGCAACGATTGAATCTCCTCATTCGTGATGCGATCGATATGCGGATGAACTGAATCGGCACCAACCGATTCCAGATATCCAACGGTGTCATATAGTGGCTGCGCGAGTAAGATGGCCGCCTCGATGTCTGGTCTCATCTTTTTCAATCGGTGAACTGTCTCGTGATTGAATGAAGAGAAGAGGATACGAGACGGGTTGATGCCCGACGACTCGATTGTATCGAGCAACCGAGATTCGATGCCAACGTATCGTAGCACATCCGTCTTCACTTCAAGATTTAATCGAATCGATTCATCCCTAACAAGTTCGAGAAGTTCTTGCAGGGTCGGGATGACCTCTTGTTGAGAAGATCGAACTCCGGCGTTAAACCTTCTCAATTCGTCGAGCGTGTATGAAGACACCAAACCGCTCCCGTCCGTCGTACGTTCCAATGTCTCATCATGAATGAGAACAAGCTCATCATCTTTGGTCAAATGAACATCTGTTTCGATCCCATCTGCCCCCGCATCCAGCGCGAGTCTGAATGCCGACATCGTATTCTCCGGTTGTAGTGCCATCACACCACGGTGCGCGAACCGCTTCATTTGGACACAGTCTGATACTTGTCCGTCAAATAGCGAACAAGTGGTTGAACCGAGATTTCTTGCCCCGTCACTTTTTGGATGAGTTCATTCGGTGTCAGACGTTTTCCATATTGATGGACGTTTTCTTGGAGCCATGTTTTGATCGGCTCAATCTCACCATCTTGAATTAGTGTCTCAAATTGAGGAAGGTCTGCTTTCAATGCCTCCGTTAACTGGGCTGCATAAATGAGACCGAGCGCATAACTTGGGAAATATCCGAACGAACCACCAGCCCAATGTACATCTTGAAGTACGCCTTTAGCGTTTGTTGGAACATCGAGTCCGAGATACTCTTTATACTTCTCATTCCACGCGGCCGGAAGCTCGTCGACGGATAACGTTCCTTGAATGAGTGCTTTCTCGAGTTCATAGCGGATGATGATGTGAAGGCTATACGTCAGTTCATCCGCTTCGATTCGGATAAGTGAAGGTTTTGCCTCGTTTACTCCACGATAGAACGTATCAAAATCGATGTCACCATATACCGGGTAGAGCTCTTGGAGTTTCGGATAGACGCGGCGCAAGAACACTTCACTACGACCGATAAAGTTTTCAAAGAAGAGCGACTGTGATTCATGGATTCCCATCGATGCGCCACCGCCTAGCCCGAGCTCGTCAAGCATTGGGTCGATTTGTTGTTCATACGTCGCGTGCCCTGCCTCGTGCATCGTTCCGAACAAGGCATTACGGAAATCCGCCTCATCATATTTCGTTGTGATTCGGACATCGCGACGGTTGATCGTAATCTCAAACGGGTGCACCGTCGCGTCAAGACGACCACGGGACAAATCGTATGCAACGACATTCATCCAATCATGACAAATCTTTTCTTGAATGTCTGCCGGCATCGACCAATCTAGTGAAAGTGATTCTTTTGGAAGCTGTTGAATGAGCGGAACCAGCTCGTCTCGGAGAGAAGCGAACAGCTGATCTAACAATTCAACTGTCATCCCCGGCTCATAATCATAAAGCAGGGCATCGTATGGATGCTTCTCATAGCCGAAATATTCCGCAAATTTTTGTTGGAATCCGATAATCTTTTTCAAATATGGAGCAAACATGTCCCAATCGTTTTGGTGTTCAGCTTCAGATACGAGCGTCACGTACGCTTGATACTCATCATGAGGAATCTTTGCGTTTCGTTCATATTGCGTTTTTGCGATTTCAAGCGAACGCGATTCGACTTCAGACAATCCACCTTCTTCAGACATGCGTCCTAATAAAGAAGCGAACGACTCACTCGTTTGTCGTTTGAACGCCTCGGTCGACAAATATCCGATTGTTTCCGCACGGAGCGGTGCCGACTGTTCCGGCATCTGAGTACGCATATCCCAATATAAGAGAGAGATTGCTTCATCGAACGCACGCAATTGCTTAAAATGTTCACGCCATTCTTTTGTTAGTTCCATCTGTCATTCACCCCTATGTGTTGTTCTGTTCTCTTTCTACTTTATTATAGCTGTCAACCTTTGCCTATACTAGTTTACAAATCTTCTCGCATCTTGTAGGGAAGTGGTTTTGTCGCAGGACCTTCTAGGACGGCTCCTTTAGCATCAAAACGAGACCCATGACAGGGACAGTCCCAAGTCCGTTCCGCATTGTTCCATTTCACCGTACAACCGAGATGGGTGCATGTCAGATTGACTACGTGACAATGGTTGTCTAAATCTCGATACACCCCTTTTGTCTGATGGTCCACTTGCACGATTCCACCTTCATCTAGTTGAAGGTCCTCCACGTCCCTGCGTTCGAGTACGCGTTCCACGGTCCCTTTTGCGAATTGTGTCGCCGTATCGAGATTCGTTTTAACAAATGAGCCGACATCAGTTGGTTTGACGGTTTTCCGAAGTGGCGACACCAACTCCGAAAATCGATTCGACTGACCGGTAAGCTGGTCTGCGAGTAAATTCCCTGCTGCAATCCCATTAGTCATCCCCCATTTTAGAAATCCTGTAGCTAGTAAGATGTCTGGTTCCCGTTTGAACATTTGCCCGACATAGGGAAGCGAGTCCAACGTGATGAGATCTTGAGAAGACCAGCGATACGACGCCCGATTCGTTCCAAAATAGTGTTGTGCATCACTCTCCAGACGATCATAGCGACTTCGGGTGTCCGTCACCTGTCCCGCTGTATGTCCTTCTCCGCCAATTAATAAATACGTTTTTCCATCATCTACATATGACCGATACGATCGACTGTTTTGGTCAACACTTAAATACATCCCTTTCAGCGGAGCTGTATCCGTTTCACAAGCGACGATATAGGAGCGCTCTACTGAAAATTTTGACACGTATAGGCCGCGTAGGTCATTGAATGGATAATGGGTCGCAATCACGACCTGATTGGCCTGAACCCTTCTTCCTGTAGCAGTCGTGACAATCGGGCGTGGGCCTTGACTCACATCTAACGCCCTCGTCTGTTCATAAATCTTCCCACCCAGTCGGACGAATCGATCTGCCAATTCACGTAAGTACTTAACTGGGTGGAACTGTGCTTGCTTTCGAATGACTAGCGCTTGATTAATTGAGAAGGGAAGCGTGTTTCTGACTTCCTCCGTCGCATCCCCTCCGTCAAGTTTCAACCGACGATAAGCATCCAATTCTCTGGACAGTTCTTCACTCGGTTCCGTTGAATATAAAAACGAGTCTTCTATCGAATAGTCACATTCAAATCCTTCATCGATTTGCTTTTGGAGATAGCCGAGTGCCTCTGCATTAAATTCGTAGTATAGTCGGGCAGTCGTTTCATCGAAATGTCGAATCAGCTTCTGATATATCGCTCCGTGTTGGACAGAACACTTCGCCGTCGTGTGTCCTGTCGTGCCGTGTCCAATCTCTAATGCTTCTAGGAGCGTTACTTGTTTTCCTCGCTTTTGGAGTTCATAGGCACAGACTAGCCCGGCGATTCCGGCTCCGATGACCACGACATCAGATGATTCCGAAGCGGTTAACGGTGGGTAAAGTGTCCCTGTGTCATGTTGTCGCCAGATGGAGTTTGTGAACGGATAACGTTGCATGGCTTATTCCCCTCTCATTAATGGCATTCTTACCTCTATACCCGATACACCATCGTTTCATCATCAATCATTGACCTAGTTCTTTATTTTATCGGCGCAATAAATATGCGTTTTCTATTATCTTTATAGAGTAACGATAAAGGAGGGACTTGTTTTGACCCGTAGAAGGAGACACCGAAGAAGAACGTACATCATGCGAAGAATGGTTGCAGCGGTAGTGTTGCTTGGAATCGTCGCACTGATCCCGACATTGGTCGGATTTAAGCAGGATAAAGAAGCACCGACACCCACTGAAACTGCGGCGCCAAAAGTAGAACCGATGAAACAAGGTCCCGTATTCCCCGACATCGAGATGGGAACTTGGCACAGAAGTGAAACGATGTTACTCCATAACAAAGACATTCCAGTCGGCGCGATGACTTTCGTAAATGTGGACAAACAAGAGATCATGATTGACAAAAATGCTGACGACCGCGTCTTCCCTGCCAGCACGACAAAACTGATGACAGCTTTACTCGCCTACGAGAAAGCATCGGCGGCAAACGAACTCGACCAGCCGCTCATTTCGATCCAGACCTCAACACTCGATATCCCTTGGGACAGCCACATCGCGCATCTTGAGATTGGTGATACATTAACGGTACGCCAGGCGCTATACGCCACGCTTCTTGAATCAGGGAATGATGCCGCAAACAGTCTGGCAGAATATACGAGCGGTTCGACCGAAGCATTCGTTCAATTGATGAATGAACGGGCAAAAGTTCTTGGATTGACAGGTACCCATTTTGTGAACGCGCACGGATACTCCGATCCAAATCACTACACGACGGCGAATGATATGGCCAAAATCACATACGCATTTAGTACATATCCTGAACTTGTTGAGATTGCCGGTACATATGAATTCAAAGCGGAATTCAATGACAAAGACGGAAATGGCAAACGACGCTGGTGGTATCACCTTGGCTCCTCCGTCAATGAGAGAAGTATCCACTACTCAAAGTATGTGACCGCTACGAAAACGGGGTATACCGACGAGTCGGGCTATACGATGGTGTTTATCATGAAACATCAAAACGAGACGTATATTTTGGTCACAATGCAGGCAAAATCCGGGCAAACTTTCCCGACAATGCGTTTGGTCGAAGAGAAGGCTTTTCAATAATGTCAGAAAAGGGCATGTAAATCCATGCTCTTTTTTCGCTTTTTCTGAAAAAAAGACACCTAATGTTACAGCAATGTTACAACAGGAAGTCCTCAACATTTCAAATATTCAGAATATTTAAACTTTTTAACGTCTATTTTTCACTCTCATCCGTTGATATGATGGGCTTTAGAGCCATTTTTCTGAAAAGGTGACAGTTTGCAATCATTTAAATCGTTCGGTAAGGTAAGACACAAGTTCGCCTTTTCAACTTTTGTTATTGACTGTGTGATGTGTTCACACAATCGCGAACGAGTTTGATAAAATAGATTTTCTTAACTTAATAGGAGGTAATTCAATGCTATGGCAAGAATGGGTATCAATCGCGCTTTATCTCGTGATGATGCTTCTTATCGGATACGTTGCGTATAAACGAACGACCGATTCATCAGATTATATGTTAGGTGGCCGTAAAATGGGGCCAGGAGTTACAGCCATGTCAGCCGGAGCTTCGGATATGAGTGGTTGGATGTTAATGGGACTACCGGGTGCAATGTATGCAACTGGACTATCAGCAATTTGGTTAGCCGTTGGATTGGTCATCGGAGCTTACTTGAACTACTTGTTAGTTGCTCCACGGCTTCGCGTCTTCACAGAGATGGCGAACGATTCGATTACGATTCCAGACTTTTTAGAGAATCGGTTCCGAGATCACTCGAACTGGCTACGGATCCTATCTGCATCCGTCATCATCATCTTCTTTACGTTCTATACGTCAGCCGGACTCGTTTCTGGCGGGAAGTTGTTTGAAAGCTCATTCGGATTAAACTATCAGACAGGTGTTATCGTTACAATTAGTGTCGTGATTTTGTATACCCTCTTCGGTGGGTTCACGGCAGTTAGTTGGACAGACTTCGCACAAGGTGTCATCATGTTCTTGGCACTCGTGCTCGTTCCATTTGTTGCTTTGACGGATCTTGGTGGAGTAGACACTGCTGTCAACTCTGCAACGACAATCAATGCCGACTTGTTTGATCTCTTCAAAGGGACAACGACACTCGGGATTATCGGTCTCCTCGCTTGGGGACTTGGCTACTTCGGTCAGCCACACATCATTGTTCGCTTCATGGCCATCCGTGATGTGAAATCATTGAAAACAGCACGTCGCATCGGAATGAGCTGGATGACCGTATCGATCATCGGTGCAGTCATGACAGGTTTCGTCGGAATCGCTTATTTCCGTGGACAAGGTAATCCACTCGGTGACCCGGAAACAGTCTTCATTCAATTCTCAGAAGTCTTGTTCCACCCGTTCATCACTGGATTCTTGTTAGCTGCAATTCTTGCTGCAGTCATGTCGACTGTATCATCACAATTGCTCGTTACGTCATCTGCTTTGACAGAAGACTTCTATCGTAAGTTCTTCAACAAAGAAGCAAGTGAAAAAACAATGGTACTTGCTGGACGTATCGGTGTCTTGCTCGTCGGATTTGTGGCGACTCTTATGTCACTTAACCCGTCTAGTACAATCTTGACACTCGTTGGTTATGCTTGGGCCGGTTTCGGTTCTGCATTCGGACCAGCAATCCTGTTGTCACTCTACTGGAGCAAGATGACACGCCAAGGTGCCCTCGCTGGTATTCTTGTAGGTGCCATCACGGTTATCCTTTGGATCGTGACTGGACTCTCAACTGTCCTTTACGAAATGGTTCCTGGTTTCTTCTTAAGTATGTTGGCAATCGTGCTTGTCAGTAACTTTACAAGCCAGAAAGAACAGAAACGCATCAACCGTGAATTCGGTGAGATGGAAGCTGAATTGGCAGCTGCGAAAAAAGAATAATCCAGACCAATTTAAAAACTCGGTTCCCTTCAGAGGGACCGAGTTTTTGTATTACGTTTTTTATTACATCGATGCTGCGATTAACCAGACACGAATCACAAACGGTACGAGCACCAATACGAGCATCGCATTACGCATCCATTTGCTTCGATTCCAATAGTACGCCATCAACACGAATGGATGAAGTGCGACCAGTTCATATGGGTTGAACCAGAACCATGTGATGATCAGGACAATCAAGTAATAAAGAACCGACTTTTCCTTCGTTGATCGATATTCACGCCACATGTCATATGCCCCTTTGAAGAACGCAATGAATGTCGCAATCCAAAACAAAATGACAATGATATTGTCGAATCCACTAAACAACTGAGTAACCACCTTTTAGAAAGCATTTTCTACATAAAAACCGCCCCAATAAATATGACGGTACGTAAACTCTTTTCCACTCTCTACAGTAATCACAATTTCATCTTCCGTCAATACAAGGACGTGAACAGGCACTTCTCCTTGGCGTAACATCGGGCTAAACAATTGAAATTGTTTATTGAGCCATTTCCGTTCTGAAAAATTCTGATAGTGATGTAGCGCAAGCATCGGATGGCTCAAATATGCCGCTCCAACGATTGCGATGGTGACAGGTGGAGCCCCAATTTCCATCAGGAATGAAAAGACGAGAACGAGTGACAAAACTGAATAGCCAAACTCAACCAATTCCATGAAAGAAGCACGACTGGCGATGACATATTGTATCACACGAAACATGAGATACAATATGATACTCACAATTAGAAACTCCGAGAATGGCGATTGGCGAAACGATACATCCAAATAGAACAAGACAGGTAACAGGAGGATCCATTTCCACAGATGTAAGGCGAGGTAAAACAATGATTGATCGATGAAACGACGATTGTGTACGAGCCGTTGCATATCCATGTTTCCCACCTCCGCTTAGATGATGTGACCTTACGTTACCATTCCCTATTCTTTTAAATGATAACTAGCATTTACACGTCTAACGAAGTTTTTCTTTTCTCTCGATTAATGTTGCGTTTAAGAGTCCTCCTAGCAAAATCACAGAAGCAGCAAGGTAAAACCAAATCAACAAGACGATGAACGCTCCAAGTTGACCGTAGAACTGTTCATAGTTCGCAAACTGGGAATAGTAGCTGAACACGTTTGAAACGATGAGGATTCCTATAGTCGCAAATGCCGCCCCAGCCCAACTATTCTTGAATGTACCTGACACACTCGGTAACCACTTATAAACGAAGATAAATACGGTAAAGAGTAAGCCAGTCCCTACAATCCATCTAAAGTAAAACCATATCTGGGCATAGGTCGTGACGATCTCATCGATGAACAAGATATATGAAGACACTTCACGTAACGCGGTTTCGATCACCGGTACGAGTAATGAGAACGGGAGTACGAACATGAGTGCCAATGTGATTGCGATATCTTGCAAGACACCTCTCCAAAACGCCTTATTTCGGACCGCACGATAAGCATCGTTTAATGCCCGAACCAATGACTGCACAGCAATCGATGAAATCCAAAGTGCGGGTAAGATGCTGAATGATGCCAATTTCAATTTAGAGTTATCGAAAATCGCTTCGATGTTCCCTTCTAACAGCCGATAACTCGCTTCAGGCATAATGAGTGATAACGCTTGAATCACATCACCGCTCGTAAATGGTAAAAACCCCACAATCCCTAATACGAATAATAAGAATGGGAACGTGGATAATATGAAGTAATAGGCCAACATGGCAGCTTGGTCTACGCTTGACGACTGTCGATAAAACTTGTTTCATCTTCATTCTCTACTTTCTTTAGTATAATATAAATGCGGTATTTGAAATATTATTGTTAAAATGAAGGAGAGG
Organism: Exiguobacterium sp. B2(2022); assembly: GCF_028823655.1. Classification (NCBI taxonomy): domain Bacteria; kingdom Bacillati; phylum Bacillota; class Bacilli; order Caryophanales; genus Exiguobacterium; species Exiguobacterium sp. B2(2022). Next base: position 13,032 of record NZ_JAPEHX010000016.1, read on the forward strand.
CTTCCGGCAACGGAAGCACTCTCATATGGGTTAACTGATTTCTTCTTTTTTCGCTTCCCACGCCTCGATGTGTTCTTTTCCGGGAAGATCGACGCCTTCTTTAAAGAATTCTGGGTCTCGCCCTTCTTTCTTCTGAGCCATGTAATCATCGAGTAACGTCTTCGCGACTTTACTCAAGCGGAAGATCGCATACATGTTGACGAGCGCCATGAGTCCCATAAAAATGTCAGCGATGGACCAGACAAGCCCTGCCGACCGTACTGAACCAAACATGACCATACCGACGACTGCAATCCGATAGATGATGAGATAGCGTTTCTTTTCCGAGATGAACTCAATATTCGTTTCACCATAGTAGTAGTTCGCCAGAATGGAACTGAAGGCGAAAAGTAAGATGGCGATGGTCATGAGCGTCGTCGCAATCGGTCCAATCTCGACGAGAAGTGCCTCTTGCGCAAGTTCAATCCCTTGGAACGACTCGGACCCTTCAACACCCGAGATCAAGACGATCATCGCCGTCGCTGTACAAATGAACAACGTGTCCACAAAGACGCTGAGCGATTGGATCAATCCTTGTTTGACAGGGTGACTGACTTCAGCCGTAGCTGCCGCATTCGGTGCGGAACCCATCCCCGCCTCGTTCGAGAATAGCCCACGTCGAATTCCTTGAAGGACAGCCGCACCGACCGCACCACCGAACAATTGTTGGAAACCGAGTACACCTTCAGAGAAGATGGCCGAGAAGACTTGTGGCACGACATCAAGATTCGTCAAGACGACCCAGATGGCCAGCAAGATATAGCCTCCTGCCATGATTGGTACGATGATTCCCGATAGTGTTGAAATAGAACGTATCCCACCGAAGATGACGATAGCGGTGACGACTGACAGAATCAAGCCGACCCATACCGTGTCGACCTCAAACACATTGTTCACGGAGAGTGCAATGGTGTTGGCCTGTACCGAATTGAAGGCAAAACCGAACGCAAACGTAATTAAAATCGCAAACACGATGCCGAGCCACCGTGCTCCGAGCGCCCGTTCGATGTAATACGCCGGTCCCCCACGCCAAGCCTTGCCATCATGCACTTTATACACTTGGGCAAGCGTGCTCTCAACAAATGCCGAGGCCGCTCCGATCAAGGCGATGAGCCACATCCAAAACACGGCCCCAGGACCACCTAATGCAATCGCCGTCGATACACCGGCAATATTCCCTGTGCCGACACGTGCTGCGGTACCGATTGCGAACGCTTGGAATGAAGAAACTTGACCTTTCTCGTGTTTGAGCCCTTTGACAAATAGTAGTTTGAACATCTCAGGTAGCATTCGGAACTGGACGAACCCCATCCGAATCGTAAAATAAAGACCTCCTGCAATCAAGACGAAGATGAGAAGGTACGACCATAAATAGTCATTGATTTGCATAATAAGTTCACGGATATCCAACGAAATCGCCTCCTTTTATCGGGTTTTTACCCGCTATGAATCTGACAGAAACAGTGGGTTCACTGCACGTTTTTAAGAATCTCTTCACATAGACGATGTGTCTCTAAACTATCCTCAGCTAGGACTGACTTGTTCGCTTCCCCATTTAACAGTTTGATAAAGTCATCAATCAAGTCGATAAAGCCCCGACGCTTTAAATTTGACTCCCACGGATCGAGCGGCCACTCTTTTATCCCATCGACGCCATAGTCTATGACTCGTTCGACGTCCCGTGTAACACGCTTCACAGATGAAGACATGACTTCCATCACTTCTTCCGTGCATCCATTATCACGGTTCATCCAGCCGATTGCTTCAATCCCACCCGTCTGAAAATGAATCATCACCTGTTTCAACACATCTCCTTCATATCGCGGCGTGACAGACAAGCGTTCGACAGGGTGAAGGTCCGTCAAATAACGAAGCGTATCGACGACGTGCACAAAGTCCTCGATGATAAATTCTCGAAGTGTCGCCGGTTTATACGTTCTGTTCTTTTGAATAAGTATCATGTTCTTTTGTTCGACTTGTTTAAGCGCCTTTGTCGCCGTAGCAAATCGGCGATTAAAACCCGTGACGAGATGAACACCCTTCTCTTTCGCAAGTGCAACAAGACGTTCTGTCTCTTCAAGTGAGAACGTGATCGGCTTGTCGATGAAGACATGCTTCTCTTGCCGTAAACAATATTCGGCTTGCTCGTAATGGGCAGCTGTCGTCGAATGAATCATGACCGCATCGATTTGTGTCATCGACACGGCTTGAAGGTCCGTATATCCTCCTTCAAAACGATAGGTCGATAGGATGTCTTGTAACTTCTGTTCATCTCTTGAGACAAGATACACGTTCACGTTTTTTAATCCGGCATATACTGGCAGATACGCTTTTTTTGCCACGTCACCTATGCCCACTACTAAAATATTCAATCGGTCCACTCCTTTATGTTATATGTAGAAAGCCCGAAGCGACTGCCTCGGGCTCACGTAATAGATACAATCTCAAAACTTGTGATCGGTTCACGAATCGCGTCGGATACAATCTGGTAAGCCGCGTTTAGTTCCTCTTGGTTATTTAAATCTGGCACCCGGTCCATTTCCACCTCGACCGTCCGAGTGTTCTGTTCTTTCGCATGTAATTGATATTCAACGGTATACTTTTGCATCACATGTCCCCCTCTAATTATACATATGTTATGTATAACCTGTTCATCGAATGATGAAACAAGTGAGTTTGTTCCTCAGAAGCAAAAATGACCGCTCGCTAGAACGGTCATTCGTTTATGACTCCGATTTTGGTGATGCGTCACGATCTGGTCGTGGACGACGCTTTCCGAAGTACTGATAATATTGAGTTTCAATGTTACCGTTGTACAACTTCCGACGCTTCGTCGCCGGGCGACCGTATGCTTTTTCGAAGTCCTCATAACTCGTCAACATGTAGACGCTGTATCCAGGGTACTTCGCATATTGTGCGCCGATGCGCTCGTACAAGTCGATGATTTCTTCTTCTGACTGTAATCGTTCCCCGTAAGGCGGGTTACCGATGATGACGCCGTACTCTTCTTTCGGTTTCAATGCGGCCGCATCACTATGGACGAACGTGATTGCATCACGGACATCGGCGAGTTCCGCGTTGTCTTTCGCAAGTTTCACCATACGCGGGTCGAGGTCGATTCCATAGATTTTGAGCGGTTTATCCCACTCCGCTTTCTCGTTCGCTTCGTTCATGGCAGCATACCACGCTTTTTTCGGGATACATGACCAGTCCTGAGCGAAGTATTCGCGATTGATACCCGGCGCGATGTTCCGTCCGATCATCGCCGCCTCGATTGCGAGTGTCCCTGAACCTGTGAAGACGTCATAAAACGGCATATCTGGACGCCAGTTCGTCAATTGAATCATTGCAGCCGCCATCGTTTCTTTAAGTGGTGCCTGTGAATGCAACTCACGGTAGCCTCGACGGTGGAGCGGTCCTGACGTATCGATTGTGATCGTCGCTACATCTTTTAACAAAGCGACTTCAATCGGGAATTTCGCACCTGACTTCGGCAACCATTCCCCTCCCTTATGATAGCCACGTTGCATCGCTTCGACGATTGCCTTCTCCGTGATTTTTTGACAGTCCCGGATTGAGAACAGTTTCGATTTGACCGAGCGACCGTCAACCGTGAACGCAGCGTCCCACGGCATGAGATCTGTCCACGGCAATGCCACAACCCCGTCGAATAGTTCTGTGAACGTTGTCGCCTTGAACTCCGCTACGACGAGTTTGACACGGTCTGCCGTGCGCAACCACATATTTAATCGTGGAATGTCTTCCATCTCCGCATCGATGTAAACTCGACCATTCTCCACTTCACATGTGTATCCTAAGTCTCTTACTTCTTTTGCAACGAGCGCCTCGATTCCCATCGCTGCTGTCGCAATCAGTTTACGTTTTGCCATCTGCAATCGCCTTCTTTCTACATTAAAATCTTTCATTCATGTTGTAAATTGTAAAAAAATCATGAAAAAAGGAGCTCAAGTATATGTGCTTGAACTCCTTGTCGTTGTTAGTTGAGACTATGTTGTCCTGTAAGCCATGTTCTGTACTCCGGTGCTCATAGCGGTCTCCCTGGCACGATGGAGTGACAATCATCTATCTGCGCACATCGGCGCCCTCCGTCCCGTTCGGTTCCGGTTCGGAAGTTCCCCTACCATAGTTTGGGTTTCTCGCTCGTGGGGTTTACCTCGTTCCACTCTGAACGTTTCCGATCAGACTTCGTCACTGTGGCACTTTCAAGAAGCGTACACCATATCCGAGGACTTAGGTGTTTCTTCTGCCGTCAACTTGCGTTGCCTACACTTATCTTTTCGTGTAGCACGATCACTACAGCCATCACAGGCTGTGCGAGCATGGACTTTCCTCAAAACTTGCGTCCCGCGATTGTCCAGACCTCATAGTCACTTCAACCATTGTAGCGGAAATTTCAACGATTGACAACTGAAATTCGAAACTTGATTTTACGTTCAGTCAGCGCTAAAATAAGGCGTGTTCATTGAATAAGGAGGGATTTTGATGCATCAAGATGCAAAAAACGGTTGGATTCAACGTCTGACTTATGTAATAGAAATCGATGACATTAAAGTGCTCCACCCGAACAACGGCGTGTTCGCCTTCTACCGAAATAATCGTCTCGTCCGAGGGTTCGAACCGTTCGATATTAAAGCACCGAACGAACTCTCGAAACGATCTTATCATTTTGACCATCATAATTTAGCACACTTAGAAGAGCGTTTCCCTGACGCGATTCCGGTGTTCGACGAAACCCATGAAACGCGTCGCGCTTGGAGTGATCGGGTTCGTGTCGGATTATGCGAAATCATCCGCGATGGTAAACTCAGTTTTGAGCATATTGACGACCAAGGAAATGTATTAGAAGCGAGTATCCGTTGGTGTGGAGAAGCCATCACCATCGATTAAATTAGATTAGCCGTCTCTCCTTTCGGAGTAGACGGCTTTTTTCTTTATAATGATTCGACAAATGGCGGTTCTTCCTCGACCGCGGGCGGTGTATAACTCGTCGATACGACTTTTTCACGTACATCTGTCGGCTTTAGAATCACCGTCAACGGTTTTGTCGTATCTCCTCTCACTGGGAACGTCCCGGCGATATGGAGGGCTTCATACATTTTATTGCCATCCGCATCGAGAACGGTGACGATTCCTTTACGAGTAGTCTGTAAGGAGAACGTCTGAGCATCTGCCGCATCAACGGAGATGGACGTTTTGACCGTATTGATATAATCAATCGTCTTACTCGTAGACCGTTTGTATTTTCCATCGGTCATTTGGGCGACAAGTCGATACTGCCCACTCGGTAGCCAATCACCATATGCAAACATCGTGAAATTTGTATTCGGACTTAACGTTTTAATTTTCTTACTGCCCATATACAGTCCATACGTCGTTTTGATTGTCGGACGCTGCATGACATTCAGTCTCACATCGGTAATATACCGTTGCTTCCATAAAGAATCAGCACTAAGTGTCAATGGTCGCGGGGTCGCATCAAGTAGTTTAGATGTATTCAACTCCGTATACGTTTTCCCTTGAGAACGTGGCATTTTCGCGATTAGGGCATCCACCTCGTCAGGTGTTAAAAATGGATTGATTGATTTAATGAGCGCGAGACTCGCTGTGACCATCGGTGCGGCCATTGATGTACCGTCCATATAAATAAAACGATTATTCACCCCGAGTGAAAGGATATTCACACCAGGAGCAACGATTTTTACACTCGCATCCATATTGCTGAAGTCAGCAACTTGATGACGAGAGTCAATCGCACCGACAGCAATCACTTCTTTCATGTTTGCCGGGAACGACGTTTTAGTCATCCCATCGTTACCTGAAGATGCAACCACAACCACACCTTTGGCTCTCGCCTGTTTGATGGAAGCAGCTAAGCGACGATCATAGTCATCTCCACCGAGTGATAAATTGATGATCGTGGCTCCTTTTGCCACAGCTGTATCTACAGCTTTTGCAACCGTCCATGAATCTGTATATTCAGAGTTTCTGCCATAGAAAACATTATAAAAATGATATCGCACGTTCGGGGCGAGTCCGGCAATTCCAAAACGATTATGCTTTCCTGCCATGATGCCGGCAGTATGTGTTCCATGTGTGTCCGCGCTATAGGGACCTTTCATCGAATTCACGACGCGTGGAACATTTTTTAAATCTGTATGATTACGGTCAGCAGATGAGTCGATTAGCGCCACGACGATATCTGAGGCACCTCTCGTTTTACTCCACGCCAGGTCTGTCCCGATTTGTCGTACATAATATTGATTCGTGATTCGTGGCTCTGAGACGACGTAGCCATGTTTTTCAAGCACGACAGGTTTCGCTGCATCCACACCTACGGGCAATAACAGCGCAATTGCTGTCAAAAGGGCAATCTTTTTCATTCCTTCCGCTCCATTCCAAACTGATAAAGTGATTTCATTATCTCAAACTTTGGATTAGATTTCCCTTTTTTTGAATAAAAAGTTGTCGACAAGTTTACCAATAGCTTGGTTCATCGGGATGTAACATCTCATATTCGACAATTCGTCCGATTGTCAAATACGTATAATACCGCGCCAGTTCAACTCGACTTGGGTCAGGACGAAATCCTTCTAAATCTTCTCCGAGCGGAGAGCCGTCGATTGTCTCAAACTGCTGACAAAAAAAAGACTCTGTTTCTGCATCCCAGACGATACGATCCCCGATATATCCACTTCCAAAGCGAATGTAGTCGATGATGGACGGGACGATGACTTCAGCTGGTAACCGTTCACTCATCCGTCCGACTAGTTCGTATCTGATCCGGTCTGCCTGATCCGCTTCTTCGAGGGAGACACATTTTAATACTTCTTTATTGATTTCAATCAAGACAACATAATCACCAGGTTCGATGGAGAGCTTCATTGTCTCACCTCACTTTTCATTCCTTCATCCGATTCTCTACACGTTACTATTCGTGATGGGATGTGGAAATCCTGTCCATTCCGTATGTTTTTCCAAATCTCAGTTGAATTCGCAACGATTGCATGGTTTTTGATATACTATTCGTATGAATCTAGAGAGGAAGTGCACCATGGCCAAACGACCGTTGACCCCTCGTGAAAGTGAATTGATTGCGACCGCTTTATATGTCGTCGAGACGATTCCATACGCAGGATATATCGACCGTCTCGAATCACTCACGTTACGAGACATCGCTGATGACTATTTGAATGGTACACTACCTGCCGCAGACGCGATTGACGCGCTTGACCAATATATTTATGTACGACGCCATCGTTTCAAAAATGTGACGCCCCACAACCTTTGGACGTTAGATGACCGCACCGAACAAGAAGCGCTGCGTCACATCTCGAAACGACCTGAGTTGAAAAAAGGACAGACGCTGAATAAGCGGAACCAACCGTTTCAAGTCGGACAAGACATTGAGTTCAAGGTGGACAAACATGTCGACCGGGGGCAGTTCCGTATTTATATCGGAAAACAACAAGGGTATACATGTAAGGCACAATCTAAAGAACGGGACAAAATGAAATCGGTCACGGGATGGGTCACTCATATCGATCCAAAAGACCGCTTAGTGTTTGTCAACGTCACGGATTTCGGACGTTTGCCGATGGAACAGTCGATGAAGCAAGAACTCGAATCGATGAGTGCCTCATTACTCGGATGGTTCGCGACGGCGACCCTTCCTTCCGAAGAAGAGGCTCTACTTGCAAAACAAATGATTGCCACCCTTCAACGTCGCGATCAACCGTATTGGTTTACGTTGACAACCGCCCTTAATCATCCAAGACCAGAACACGTCAAACGATGGGGAACAGTCGTGAATTTGCTCTTAAAAGCATCAACGGGCGATCAAAAAGCGATTCAGACATTAGAGACACAAGAAGATAAGTACTTCAAAGATGCATTTATCCGTGCGCTTCGCGCCTTGCACGAGGAAATGACGAAACAATTGAACTGATTCGACTCGAGGTGACTTCGTATGGGTCACCTCGTTTCGCGTGTAAGTTTTATAGAAAGGAACGATTGACATGCGTTTACTCATCGTGGAAGATGACCCTTCAATTTTACGTCTTGTGAAAGAGACGTTTGAAGATGCAGGTCACGATGTTTTCATTGCAACAGACGGGAAGTCAGGCGAGCAGCTATATAGGACTCAGCCGATTGATGCAGCGATTATCGACATCATGCTACCAGGTATAGATGGTCGGGAATTGTGTCGCCGCCTGAAAACGGAACTTGATATTCCGGTCATCTTATTGACGGCACTTGGCGAATGGGAAGATAAACGTCAAGGGTTTGAGCACGGGGCAGATGACTATATGACAAAACCTTTCATCCCGGAAGAATTACTATTCCGATTACAAGCCGTTTCACGGCGATATAACCGCTCATCTGCTTCGCGTATTCAAGCAGGACCGCTACAGTTGGATTTAACCGAATATGAAGTGAAGCTCGACGACCAATTGTTCTACCTTCCCAAAAAAGAGTTTGAACTATTGTTTCAGCTCGCTTCATTCCCAGGCAGGGTATATCGTCGCGAAGAATTGATTGAACTCGTATGGGGTTTTGATTTCGAAGGAGATGAACGAACCGTCGATGTGCACATCAAACGACTTCGTCACAGGTTCGACCACCGCGCACTCTCGATTCGGACAGTGCGCGGTGTCGGATATTCACTAGAGGTATTGAAATGAAGACATTATATACTCGAATCATTCTCACCATGTTTTTTATTCTGCTTATTTCTGGAGCCATTTCGTTATTAATCAGTAATGTCGCTTACTATACGTGGTGGCAACCTTCCTATAGTGAGAAGACTGAGACAATCGCAAAACAGGCGTCGACCTATTTCTCGGAGCATACCGATGCAGACGAAGACGCATTTTATTCGTTTTTGGCTGCGACAGGTTACCAATTGGTTGTGATTGATTCGACAAATACACGATCGCGCTATGGTGGTTCGTTTAGAGATGAATCGATTCCTGACGATGTGATTTCATCTGTCCGTTCAGGCACACCTTATCAAGGAATGCGTGATTTCCCATTTCACCTGTTCCTTTTAGGGCTGTTTGATAATGAATTGACGAATACGTACGGATGGACACTCGAAAACGGAGATGTCGTCTTCATTCGACCTGACCTGAGTGCCCAAATCCGAGAGCTTCACCTTTTTGTAGGCATGTTCTTCGCACTCGTAACCATTCTCGCGTTCAGCTTGATTGCGATGTCGACTCGTTCGCTCGTTCGACCGTTAAAAACGCTCACAACCGCGACGACTGACGTGGCCATGAGACTAGAGCCGAAACATCTGCCTATTGAACGAAAAGATGAAATCGGAACGTTAGCGAGACAGTTCCAAGAGATGACGAATGTGATCAAGCAGACCGAAGCACGACAACGTCGATTCGTCTCGAACGTCTCTCATGAGTTTCAGTCACCTTTGACGTCACTCGTCGGCTATGCGGAAAAGTTGGCTGAAGGTACCGACGGTGTATCGAAAGAATATGCACGCGTCATCGAACAAGAAACGAGACGTTTATCTCAATTGACCAAACAACTCTTACTGTTATCTCGTTTAGATGAACATCCACCGACCCTTGCGTCGGATGTGAACGTGTTACAGTCTATCTCAGAGGTCATACAGATGAACGCCTTTTTGCTCAATCAAAAAGGGATTGCCGTCATGACCGACATTCCGTCTGATGTCGAATTGAAGAGTGACCCCGTCCTCCTCGCACAAGTGTGGAACAATGTACTAGTCAATGCCATCCATGCCTCAAACGATGGTGGGACGATCCGAATCACATGCACCGTCAATCCTTGGATATGCGTCTCCTTTATCGATGAAGGAATCGGAATGGATGAGGAGACGAAACGTCATGTATTTGACCGATTTTTCAGAGGTGATGCCGCACGAACGACTCAGGGAACCGGGTTAGGGCTCGCCATCACATCAGATATCATCGCCTTGCACGGTGGACAAATCACCCTTGAATCGACTAAAGGAATCGGGACGACGTTCCACCTTCATTTTTGACATTGTTCATATTCCGTTCATATTGAACGATTACACTTCCTTCATAGAACATGAAGGAGGTTTTTTTTATGCAATTAGGATGGAAAGAGATGTGGCGACAAAAACGAAAGTTTTCGATGCTGTTCGTGATCACCCTCATGATCGTCATGTTAACGACCTTGATCACGGGGCTTGCCGACGGACTAGCATATGACAACGGTTCTGCCTTACACGAATTGAACGTTTCAACATATAGACTGGACAAAGATTCAGATGGTCAGTTGACGCGTTCCTTCTTGGACGTCCCAACTGATGCTTCAACTAAAACGATGAGTGTCCGCCCGCTCACAGTCACAATTGATGGAAAGAAAGAAGAGGTGACCCTCTTCGCCCTTCCTAGCGGGTCCAAGATTGGACCAGTCGAAGGTCTACGAAAAGGTGAAGTGGTCTTCGATTCGAGCCTTTCGGAGAACGTAAAGATTGGCGATACGCTGACCGACTTCGTGTCAGCGTATGAATTTACAATCGTTGGTGAGGCCCTTGGAAGATACAGCCATGGGCCCGTCCTCTATACAACGAATGAAACGTGGTTCGATTATTTACGTTACTCCGAACAACGTCCATATGTATCTGCCGAGATTGGAGCAAACGCTACGGCATCCGATACACTCACAATGAGTCAACAGGAAATCATCGAATCTGTTCCCGGTTATAGCGCCGAGCAGAGCACATTTACGATGATGCGGGCATTCTTACTGGTGATTGGAACCTTTATTTTGACCGCATTCTTTTATCTGTTCACCTTACAAAAGCTACCGGAACTCGGTATTTTGAAAGCAATCGGTCTCTCCCCACGAATCATCGGACAGGCATTGCTCTTCCAAGTCATCGTCATCGTATCATCCGCTGTCGCGGCGTCCATCGGGATGATGTATATCGCTGATGCCGTGATTCCATCGTCAATGCCGTTTATCGTCGACATCGGTCACGTTTCACTATTTGGTTCCATGTTCATCATCTTATCGATTCTTGGTGCATTCCTTCCGCTCTGGAAGCTTCGCCAAATCGACGCGATTGAAATTATAGGAGGGAAAGCATCATGAGACTAGAACATATATCTCATCAATTCGATGGTCAACTCGTTCTAAATGATATTCATTTACACGTGTCACCTGGAGAATGTATCGCCATCGTCGGTCCAAGTGGGAGTGGAAAGAGTACGTTATTATATATTCTCGGTCTGCTCCGAAAACCAGATCAAGGAACATTCTCCATGAATGAACAAGATGTGTTTGATTTAGACGAAGAACAGCGACGGCTTCTCCGATTACATGAAGTCGGGTTCGTATTTCAGCAAGCACATCTGATCCCTTATCTGACAGTACTCGAACAGCTCGAGCTCATTCAAGAAAACAAAGATACCGACGCAAAACAGTTACTAGTGAAGCTTGGATTAGAACATCGATTACATCATCTCCCGACGACACTCTCTGGAGGAGAAAAACAACGCGTCGCCGTCGCTAGAGCCTTGATTAATTCACCACAACTCATTTTGGCAGATGAACCGACGGCGAGTCTGGATTACGAGAACGGACGTCGTGTGATGGAGTTGCTGTCACAACAAGCACATCGTGAAGGACGTAGCGTCGTCGTCATCACGCACGATGAACGTATGCTCGATGTATGTGATCGTATACTGCGCGTCATCGATGGTACGTTGACCGAGGTCAATAGCTGAGCATCGGTTCACGCTGACAGATTTGACGAAGCTGATGCGTAAGCCAGCCACCAAAACGTACGGTGACCCCGATTTCCCCCTGCCGAGAGATTTTGGCACCTTCAATGGTCATGAACCGCTCCGCAATATGATTTGATTCGAGTCGTATACCCGAGAGACAGGCAAACGCACGGACGACCTCTTCTGGTCGACATCCCGTCGACCTTGCGATTTCCTGAACCTCGGTGTGTAGGCTCGTTTTGTTGTGTAGAAAATAACGATCGAGCAACAAATCAAACACGAGACCGACGATTCGTTCGTCACCGTCACATGTCCATTTAAAGGTCACACCGCTTTCGAGTGTTCCATTTGAATTACTCAACACACATTGAATCATTCGATAGCTATCCGCTCGTTCCATCACTGTTCTGATCCCCTTTATAGATTGTTTATCGATCATAGCGTGTATCCTTAGGTGATGCGAGAAGAGTATCGTCATACAAACTTTGAGGTTATGGCACGTAAGAGCACAACTTACGTCAGAAAACAGCACGATTTCTCTTCGTTTCGGGTACAATTACGTTGAAAGGAGTCGATCATATGCAACGAAAATGGCAAATCGGATTAGCTTCACTTTTCACTGGTTATTACGCAATCAGCTACTATGCTTTCAAACGGATGACTCGAGGGAAACGGAAAACACCGGAGATGTTACTTGCTCCATACACGGAAGAGGACCGTGCTTTCTATCATGATGTCCCATTTGAACACGTCTCCATACAGTCGAGGGACGATTTTCGACTCTATGGTCGAATTTATCGGAATGACGCTTCGACGAAATGGATTGTGTTTGTACATGGTTATACCGCTTCACATAGCTTCATGGCGCCTCATCTAGCCATGTTCCATCGTCTCGGATATAACATGCTTGCTGTCGACTTAAGGTCACACGGGGAATCCGAAGGCGTTTATGCCTCTTACGGATATCATGAAAAAATCGATATGATCGATTGGGTCGAATGGTTGAAAACGAATGAAACAGTCGAACAAATCGGTCTTCACGGAGTCTCGATGGGTGCAGCGACGGTCCTTCAAACGACTCCGCTCACAGACGTCGATTTTGTCATCGCAGAATGTCCGTTTGACGATATGGGGCAATTGATGCGATACCAATTGAAAGAACTGCATCGGATACCGGCAGAGTTCTTCCTTCCCGGAATCAATTATTTCTTATGGTCTCGTGCCGGGTTCACCATGAAGCAAGTACAACCAAAAAAGGCCGTCACTGAAACGACGACCCCAATCTTATTCGTACACGGCTCAAAAGATGATTTTGTCCCGACGTGGATGTCAGTCGAGATGAACGCGTTGAACCGCCAAAACGATTTGCTCTTGATTGACGGAGCAGAACACACAGATTGTATGATCAAGGACGCCCCTGCATATGAAGACGCAGTCAATCGCTTTTTGCACCGACATGGATTGGTCCAGCAATCAAGTCAAGCAGTACATGCAAGACCATGACCGGCCATAAGACACCCATACCTAAATATAGTAGACCAAGACCTAAACTTTCTGACGCCTTGATAGGCATGCGCGATGCCAAAGAGAGCTCCGCCAATTAGTGCAAGAGTGATGTTCGACCCATCGATATATAGTGTGATCGTATAAAGTAGAACGCCTCTAAAGATGAACTCTTCAGTCACACCTGCTGTGACCGAGACGGCACTCCACTCCTGTTCCTCTTTCTTCGTTCTAGGCAGGAGAAGCTTTTCTAAATCAAGCTCATAGTACGGACGTAGGACACCTCGTAGTCGGGATGAGGTCTTGACTAACAAATAAAAAACGAGTGTCACTGTGACGAGAATACATGATAGGAAAAAGACTTGCCACGCCTGTTCGTTGCCTGGTTCTGGCGAAAATGTCAAACCTATTTTCGATGGCGGTACTTGAAATAAAAAAATGAGAGCTACAATCAACAAGGTCAGTCCCCATGCTGATTTAACGGTTTGGTCGTATACCCACGTCCGTCCTTTCGTCTCAATCAATGGACGAATCAGTTTTGCGTTAAAGATTTGGACGACCAACATATACCCAATAATGGCTGTAAAAATCAATCGTTCGAGCATCCATATCCACTCCTGTCCTTCCTCTTAGCTATATGCTACACTATTCGGGTATTGTCTAAAAGCTAGGAGGCGGTATCTTGAAACGTATGATGCTGCGACTGACCGGTTTCATCATTGTACTCGTGCTTTTGCTCGGGGCAATTGGCTGGCTCGGTCAACATGATAAAGTAAACAATGGATTGTATCGAACCTATTATGGCGAGCACGGTGTACCGAACGCTAATCTCTCTGTGTATCAGGACGCCGCGGAGGCATATGACGTGGATTGGCGTCTGCTTGCTGCTGTACATCGCGTCGAGACGATCTTCTCACACAGTTCTTCGATGCGCTCCTCTGTTGGCGCAATCGGACCATTTCAATTTATGCCTCGCACTTGGCTAGGTTGGGAATATGATACGGATGATCAAAAAGGCGATGTTCCAGAAGACGAAGTCGATCTGACAGATCTGGCTTTAATCGATCAATACGGAGGTCTCGGGCGTGACGGAAATGGCGATGGCAAGGCAGACCCGCATAGTCTTGTTGATTCTGCCCATACGGCGGCGTATTATTTAAGTGAACACGGCGGGAAAAAGACGGATTCAGTCACATCGATACGGAACGCCATCTTCGAGTACAATCGAAGTGAGCAGTATGTCACTGATGTCATGACATACTACGAGAATTATGAATCAAGTGTGACGGTCATCCCGGATGAGCGGGATACGTTTAGTCAACATGTCGCTTATTATACGATTCGATACGTCGAATGGTTTAAGACACTCGGCTGATGTTTACATGAAAAAGTGAGGAATGGAAATGAATACGCATATAGAAGAAGTAACCATCCGCGTAAAATCGATTTTCAACGAAGACAAAACGAAACGTTATTTGCGAACGTATGAGTTTACGGATGTCGAGGATGGAGTGATTTGTGCCGTCATCATCTATTCACCGCGTATGAGCGATGCCTTTTTATCAGGTACGACAACGCAACGTGCTTATATGTTGATGCAAAATCATTTGTCGCAACCGATTCGAGAGATGCGTGTCATCAGTCTCGTGCCAACACTTGCCATCAATGATAATCTTCCCTATGTGGAATCGCAGCTCGACGAGACGAATTATCACTATGTCGAAGAGACGTTACAAGAGGTGGAGGCGAGCGGCGGAATGATCATCGTCGGTTGGGGATCGCCTGGTCGATTGATGCACCATGCGACATCCTATAAATCACTCTTTGCCGATTACGAGTCGAATATGTACTGTATTGGTACGACTGCTAAAGGCGAACCGCAACAGATTCGTATGGCCAACGAGAACACGGTACTCGAGGCGTTCAACAATGAATCGGTAAAACCAAAGTTTCGGATTGTGAAGGAAACGAAAAAGGAAGATGACTCCATGTGAGTCACCTTCCTTTTTTATATGCCCGCCCATATGGCGATTCCAAATAACGTGAGTAATACACCTGACCAAACAAAATCACTTGATTTGACCTCAACCTTGTCATAAATCGTTCGTTTTCCACTCGTGAACCCTCTCGCTTCCATCGAAAAGGCGATGCGTTCTGCCCGTCGGATCGAACCTGCCAGGAGTGGCAACAGTAATTTCGGAACGTGCCGTAGGCGTCCCCATTTCGTGTTGAGCGAAATTCCTCGCAACTGATGTGCATATTGGAGTTGCTGCAACTCACGCTGCAACAAAGGGATGAAGCGGAACCCGACAAGGGCACTATAGGCGATTGTTGGCGATAACTTCGCCTGTTGCATCAAACTCATAACGAATCGCTTTGAATCTGTTGTCATCATGAAAAGAAGGGAGAGGACCGTGAACGCCAGGACGCGAAGACTAAGGGCAACGGCGACACGTCTCTCTTCGATTGTGATGTCCTGACCGAGTATGGTCATCCACGTCTCTCCCTCAAGATTTTTCCCAAACACGAGCGTCGTCCAAAACGTGCCGAGCGCCGTGATGAGAAATGGGATTAAGAACAGCCCCCATCTTTTCCACGATACGTCTGTCGCCACCAGCTGAATCAGTAGCGTACCGACAATGATGACAAGCGGGGTCCAAGGGTTGTAAAACAGTGCCAGACCGAACATGATGAGCGTCAATGTCACAAATTTCACCGTCGGATTCATGTCATGGAGTGACATCGTTCTCCCCTCCCTTGCAATCGATAATCAAGGAGCATCTCTGTGTTCTGCCATAGTTCATCCCCGAACGGTCCCGAAAGTTCCCCGTCCTTCATCAAATAGAACGTATTGGCGATATTGGCGAACGATAGGTCATGGGTTACGAACAGGATGGTCTGCCCTTGTTCCGCATGCCGCTTCATCAGCGCCTCGAGTGCATGGAGTGACGCTTCGTCCTGACCTGCAGTCGGTTCATCGAATGCAAGCAATTGCTTATTCGATAGCGACTGGATTCCAACTGCGAGCCTTCGTTTTTGACCATGGCTAAGGGATAACGGATGGAGGAATCTCTGATTATGAAGCTCCATGTCAGATAACACGGTCTCAATTGATGTTTCGTGACCAAACTGCAACTCTCGCTCAACGGAGTTCATAAAAAATAGATGTTCTGGTGATTGTGGCACGAGTCCGACCCGATGATCGTGTTCTGTTAAGCTTCTCAAAAATGTCGACTTCCCGCTCCCATTCGGTCCGAGAACGGCAATCACTTCTCCTGACCGGACATGAAGTAACGTTTCCTTAAGCTGAAACGAATCACGTCTGACCTCTTTAACCTTGTAGCGTTGAATAGCTGAGAGTGACGCGTTCGACTTCACGAATGCAAAATCCTCGACCGGACGGAATGATTCATGCCTAACGATACACCCTCGCTCTAACTCAATATGCCAGTCAAAGTAATCCCCCCATAGATGAGGACGATGCTCGACGACAATGACATTCAAATCTTTCATCTTGTCGAGCCATTTTACAAATTCTTGCGCGGTCACTGGGTCTAGATGCGTCAACGGTTCATCGAGCAGTAGCCACTGAGGCCTTCCGACTAAAGCGCAAGCGACAGCGATCCGCTGTTTCTGTCCGCCTGACAACGAATCAATTTTGCGGTTTCGATAATCACTCAACTGTAACGATTCGAGGATTTCCGTCACGCGTTGTTCGATGTCTGAGACAGGTGTCGACAAGTTCTCAAGTGTGAAAATCAGTTCTTCTTCCACCCGCTCCATGACAAATTGCGTATCCGGGTCTTGAAACACCGTTGCGACCTGCTGATTGATCTCGCCAGGTGCATAGTCGTCGTATGATCGTCCAAGTAGTTCGAGTCTACCATCAAGGATTCCGTCACAATTCTCCGGATAGAGACGGTTGAATAGCGCGAGAAGCGTCGATTTCCCGCTTCCGCTCGCCCCACTAAGAATCGTACGACCTTGACGGATTGAAACGGTCACGTCTTCAAGAATCGCCTCAGAACTCTCTGGGAATCGAAAATGAAGTGACTCTGTCTCAACCATGGACGTTCCCACTTCGTGAAATCGCATAACCGCGAAGTGATCCTGTCTTCAGCAATAGGTCACTGAGCAACTTCCCACCGATTCCAGCGATGACCATCCCACTGACGGCTCTCAGCCCGAACATCGTCGCCACATAGCCTGGCTCTAACATCGCGAACCCACTCATGAAATATGTATAGACGAAACTCGTGACAGCCGACCCAAATCCGGCAAGCATGAGTACCCATAGCTCATAACGTCTATAGCCCGTCATTGCAAAGACGGCTTCTGCCCCTAAACCTTGAACGATGCCGACCAAGATGATGCGTGGCCCAATGGCATTGCCAATCAACATCTCAATCGTTGCGGCCATCACTTCTGAGATGAATGCCGCCCCCGGTTTACGAATGATGTATGCGGAGATAATCGATACGATAAACCAGATGCCAAAGATCCACTCGTAGGCGATGGGACCGATCAACCCTGCCCACAAGTTACCGATATGAACGAACAATAAATAGACGACCGCGAAGACAACAGATAGTACGGAGACAAGGACGACTTCTTTCAATTTCCACGATTTAAGCATGTCGCCCTCCATGTGACGGACTATTTACGCTGAACGTCACCGTCATGACAACGTGTCGGTTCTTTTCGCGCGTCCGCTTAAAGGCCGCCTCGTAGTATGAGAACACGTCATCTAAGTTCCCATGGATGCCTGATGCATAATGCATCGACTCGTTATAGACACCAGCCTGTTTTGCTTGTTCGATTTCCTCATAGATAAGCTCCATGTAATCGTCAGCACCCATCGGATAGAGTGCGAACTGCGATGACACATACTGGTCTCTTGATGCACCGTTTAATGGTTCGCTCGGAGCCTTGAGTACCTCATCTCCCGCCGAATCCCCTGGACAACCGACAGAGAACGTTCCGCTCATTGAGACATGCTTCCCTTCTTCCGAAGCAAGACTCAAGACCGTTCGAGCGACGTCAAACACATGCTCGACTTGTCCACGGATGACCGTCGACACGTCATCCGTATGTCTCCACACACCTGACAGATCCGTTCGTTCTAGTGCACCTTTGATTGTCCCGACAAAATCGTCTGTCATCGGGCTTAGTGTGAATCGAAACCCGACAATCGGACTCGTACCACATGATTCATTCATTCTATTTCCCCCTCTAAATGTGTTTGCATAAAAAAAGCCGCATTCATGAGAATGCAGCAGCAAAATCTATACAAACTTGCATAGAGAAAGTGCCGCACTTCCTCACGCCAGTATTATCTGGATCGAGTTATAAGGGATCGGAGCCGTGCTCTCATCTCAGCCGAAGCACCCCTAGTGCAGTCATTAATATGCGGTTACTTATGCAGTCACAGTATAGCGATGTTTCGAAGCTTTGTAAACGGTCAATCTGAATATGTGACGAATTGACCTGTACCAGGGAGCGGGTCATGGAACGAATCCCACGATTCTTCCATCTCCTCATCCGTCAACAAGCAAGCGTCAAGTGACCGCTCGACCGTCTCACGGTCCATTCGTTGACCGATGAGGACCAATTCGTTCTGTCGGTCTCCGTACGGTTCGATGTAGTCTTCGCGCAGTTCCGGTTCGGTTGCAAACATACCCTCTCGTTCGCTCTCCGGAAGTGTCGCTAACCAACGCCCCGCATGTTCGAGCGTTGATGCATACCCAGCTTGTGAAAACAGACAAGCGAGGTCGTTTCGTGTCGCAATCCATAAGAAACCTTTGGCACGAACGATTTCTTCAGGGTAATGTTCCATCCAATTCATCAAACGCTCAGGATGGAAAGGTCTACGCCGACGGTAAACGAACGAACTGATGCCATACTCTTCTGTTTCCGGTGTATGTTCTTCCGACTCGAGTTCTTGAATCCAACCTGCAGCGTGCATCGCTTGGTCAAAATCGAACAACCGGACGTCAAGCAGGTCGTCTAACCCCACATTCGAGTAGGTCGACGTCAACAACTTAGCACTCGGATTGAGCGTTTTCAGTAAGCCCTTCATTTCCTGCAGTTCTTCTTCAGATACCCTGTCCGCCTTGTTCAATACGATGATGTCCGCAAACTCGACTTGGTCGACGAGAAGGTCGACGACTTCACGTACGTCACCTGTATCGACGGCTTGTTGGCGTTCCATAAGCGATTCACCGGAATTGAAATCTTTGAAGAAGCGGTACGCATCAACGACGGTGACCATCGCATCGATATAGACACGGCTCGTCAAATCGATCCCGAGCGCGTCGTCGGCATACGTGAACGTCTGCGCAACAGGAATCGGCTCAGAGATACCAGAAGACTCGATGATGATGCCGTCGAGCTCACGATCTTTCGTTAATTCATAGACGGCTGTCAACAAATCTTCGCGAAGCGTGCAACAGATACATCCGTTCGAAAGTTCGACTAGCTTTTCATCCGTCCGGGAGAATCCTCCCTGCTCGATCAACTTCTCATCGATATTCAGTTCACTCATATCGTTCACGATGACGGCATATTTCTTGTGATCTCGGTTATGTAAGATGTGGTTAAGCAGCGTCGTCTTGCCGCTACCAAGATACCCCGAGAGTACCGTAATTGGAATTCGTTTCATGATATATCCTCCATTTAAATCGTAATGATTACTTTTTATATAATGGAATGGTAACATCTTTTTGTCAACAAAAAAACACGCCACACGGACGTGTTTTCGAAGAAAGTATAATCATTCTTCCAACGCTCTTCGTTCTGCCTCTGAACGCGGGTAAGCATTCGCCTGCCATTCAGCCCGATAAATCGAGTCGAGTTGAGTCAATCCGACTTCATCCTCATCTTTGTCTGAATCGACGCTCGGCACCTCATCCCACTTCGGGTCGAGGTACGAATGATCTTCTTCACGTGCTCGATTTTCTTGAATCTTTTGAATCCCCATCTTAACTGCTGCAGCAACTGCCAACCCAATACCTGCTCGAACCAACAGTCGTTTCACCATCGTATTTCCTCCTCAGCGACCGAAACGATACAATGGCATCCCTTTCACTTCTGTGTCTATAATAAATACCGATCCCGCATCCGGGTATTCGGAAAGCGCCTCTTCATCCATTCCTTCACGAGCCGTCGTGATGGCTAATCGATTCAGTCCATCCCCGATAAAGGCACATGAAGTGACATTCGGCGCAGGAACATGCACTTCCAATAATTTTTTACCTGTCGATGGGTCCCAACGTGACACTCGTCCACCAGCATAATGTGCAATCCATAAACATCCTTCCGTATCTGATGTCATACCATCCGGGAAGCCATCCTCGTCCGCGAAATCGATGACGACCTTTCCATTTGATAACGTACCTGACTTCAAATCAAAATCATATTTCCGAATTTTTTCAGTCGGTGTATCGATATGATAAAAAACGGAATGGTCAGGCGACCATGTCAACCCGTTCGAAAGTGTCAATTCATCCATGAGTGATGTTGTCGTTCCATCTCGATCGACTCGATACAATGTCGCTTGGTTTTCTTCATCCTCAAGATGGAGCGTACCTGCAAAAATACGACCATATGGATCGGCTTTCCCATCGTTGAAACGTAATCGACCATCCGGGTCATCCAACTCAACAATCTTATTTAGATCTCGATTGATTTCATCCCATTCATAGATTCCATCTTTCAATCCAAGGACGACACCGTCCGTCACTTTTGGTATGACAAAACCGACCTGTTTTCCGACCTCGAATGAAGAAATCTCGTCTTCTCGCTCGTCATACCACCATAACGTATGACCTTCGATATCTACCCAATAAAAACGCTTTAACTCAGCATCCCAACAAGGACCTTCACCAAGCGTATTTCGTACCCGAATCCATAACGACGCATCTACTTTCTCCATTACTTAGCCTCCACTCTATCCATTAGTTCAGAAATCTATTCCCTTCTCCCATCTCGACTATGCATGAATTCAGAAAATCGTGATGGATTTTCACCGTTGTCCGTTCGATTTGCTATAGTGAAAGAAAAGTAGAGAGGAAGTGAATGTCTTGTCTAAATGGGATGAACGATTTAGCTCGGAGGATTATGTGTATGGGACAGATCCGAACGAGTTTTTACAAAAATGGATCACCTCTCATCAGATTGAAGGAAAACGTGTATTGGCCATCGCTGAGGGGGAAGGTCGAAACGCAGTCTGGCTCGCCACGCTCGGCTTCGACGTCGAGATGTGGGACGCTTCGAAAGTGGGACTCGAAAAAGCGAAGCGCTTGGCGACTTCACGAAACGTCTCCCTTCAGACGAAGCAGATTGACTTGAATGAAGCGGTCTGGTCGCAAGAAACGTATGACCTAGTTATCTGCATCTTCGGCCACTTTCCTCCACATGTCAGAGAAAAGGTGCTCGCCGGTATTCAAAAAACACTGCGACCTGGTGGCGTATTCCTGACCGAGGTGTACTCTACACATCAACTCGCCTACAGGACAGGTGGACCAAAAGACCTCTAACTTCTATACACTGAAAAGATGTTTCACCAACTCGAAGACAATTTCATTCCTCTCGTTTTAAATGAGAATGTCGTATGGCGAGAAGAAGGAAGACTGCATCACGGTGAATCAGCTGTGATTCAATATGTCGGACAAAAACGATAAGCGAATGGCCTCCCCGAAAATTCGGAGAGGCCATTTGATTACTTCGCGCCTTCGACGTTCATATGCTTACTGCGGAGCTGACCGCAAGCTGCATCGATGTCTGTCCCGTGTTCGAGACGGACACCCGTATTGACGCCACGCTTTTTCAAGATATCATAAAACGCCATGATATCTTCCGGTGTGCTTCGCTCATATTGAATATGCTCGTTGACCGGATTGTATGGAATCAAGTTGATGTAAGACTTGTCCTTGATGTCTTCAATCAAGTCCGCGAGTTCTTCCGCATGTTCTGGTAAATCGTTCACTTTCGAGAGCAGGATATACTCGAATGTGATTCGCTTATTCGTCTTCTCGACGTAATAGCGAATCGATGGCATGAGTTTATCAAGCGGGAACGCCCGGTTGATTTTCATGATGCGTGTACGTAATTCATCGTTTGGCGCATGCAGAGATAGCGCCAAATTGATGCGTAAGTCGAGGTCCGCAAACTTATAAATCTTGTCCGCAAGACCACTCGTCGACACGTTGATTTTACGTGGGGCGATTGCAAGACCACGCTCATCTTTGACGACGCGCAAGAAGTCGACCAAGTTATCGAAGTTATCGAACGGTTCACCGATTCCCATAACGACGATATGACTGACACGGTCCCCTTCTCCTTCTCCATCGAGGAAATGTTGGACAGTCATGATCTGCTCAACGACCTCACCAGCCGTCAAATCACGTGTCTTTTTCAACAAGCCGCTCGCACAGAAGCTGCAGCCGATGTTACAACCGACCTGTGTCGTCACACAGACCGAGCGACCATATTTATGACGCATGAGCACAGTCTCGATATAGTGACCGTCATGCAATTTAAGTAAGAATTTGACCGTTCCATCTCCCGCTTCTTGTTTGACGAACAGTTCTTGTGTCGAGATGACATATTTCTCAGTTAAGTAATCGCGTACTTCGTCACGGACGTTCAGCGCGTCCATCGATTTGACTCGATCGATGTAGAGCGAGTCCCAGACTTGGCGTGCGTGGAAGGCACCATATCCTGCTTCCGTGCACTCGTTTGTGAGCTGATCGAACGTCAACCCGTATATAGATGATTTCATTCTAACCTGTCCTTTCTCTAATCCGCATACGTACCATTGTAGCGGACGTCAGAGACGGGTGCAACTTACGAATAATCTGGAGGCGTCGGTCGTGTGATGAACTGTTCGAACGCATAAGCGACACGAATCAAATCTCGTTCCGCGAAGCTCGTTCCCGTGAACGATAGACCGAACGGGGTCCCGCTCTCTTTTCGTTTATAAGGGACCGTGATTGTCGGGTGTCCTGCTTTCGCAGCCATGTCATAGTTCATGTCATGTGGCAGGACAATCGCGTCCAGTTTTTGCCCTTTTAATAGCTCATCCATTCCGTCCACTTTTGCGAAATGAACATCATCAATCCGACGGTCGAGATAACTAGCTTCGACGAGACGCCCTGAACGTGCATCTGACTGTTCAAAGATGGTCTGCCCGTGCGGAATCGATTCGGGATGGTCCGCGTTCCATTCGATCAAGTCTGAAAGCGTCTTAAATGGCACAGTTGTGTTCGCAAGATACGCCTCAATCCCAAGCTTGAATTCATCAAACAAAATATCTGCCTGTTCTAATGCATCGTGTTTCGGTAACGTGATTTCGACGAGTTCAACTTCGGCTTGACGCAACAATCGAAGTGCCTGTTCATACAAACCGATTTCTTCGTCTGAAATAGTTGGCTTGATAAATCCGACACGCATCCCGACCGCTTGACGGACATCGAGACACGTCACATAAGGCGGTCCGACTGGAGTTTCCCATGTCGCAGGATCAGCCGAATCTTCACCACACATGGTCTGCAAGGCAACGACCGCATCACGAAGGGTACGCGCCATCGGTCCAGCCGTATCCTGAGAACGTGAGATCGGAATGATTCCTGAACGACTGATCAAGCCGACGGTCGGCTTGATTCCGACGATACTATTATGCACACTCGGGTGTACAATCGAGCCGCTCGTCTCAGATCCAACGGCAAGGAGTGTCAAGTTTGCCGCAACCGCCGAAGCCGATCCAGAACTCGATCCCCCGACATCTAATTGGTCGCCATAAGGGTTCTTCGTTTGTCCGCCAACAGCACTCCAACCGTTCGGCATATCTTCAGTCAAAAAGTTCGCCCACTCGGACAGGTTCGCTTTCCCAAGAATAATGGCCCCGTCATCCCGTAATCGTTTCACGAGTTCGGCATCTCGACCCGCAAAATGATGTCGCATGGCGGCGGCACCCGCTGTCGTACGCATCAGACCGGATGTCTCGATATTGTCCTTAATTAAGACGGGGATGCCGAGGAGCGGTTTGCGTACTCCTTTTTTATAGGCCCGGTCTGCCGCCTCTGCCTCGAACAGGGCGTCCGGATTCACCTGGATGACGGCATGAAGTCGCTCATTATATGCAGCAATCCTTCTAAGATAATACGCAGTTATGTCTCGTGCCGTGAATTGTCCTTCTTTATACCCACGATGTGCACGTTCAATCGTCAGTTCATGTAATTGGATTTGTTCCATCCTACATTCCTCCTTTATCTCTCCCACTCTATTCGTGCTCTATGCCTGATTTCCTTTTCGTATCGCCAAGTCGATGTGTTCTTGTTACACTTAAGAAAAAACAGGAGGTTCCTATGACACGCTCCTATGTGTTTGTGTTGCTGGCTGTGTTCGGTCTATTTTTCTTGCAGTTATACGGCGAGAATGTGCCTTATGGTCCGTTCATTTCCATCGGGTTGATCGGATTCATCATCGTCTTGACGATTTTTCAGTTAAAACGAAAACCGAATCATTGACGAAAGTATTTTGAGGGTGGTATGATGCTCTCACCAACTACATATCGATATCAAGAGTGAACGAGAGATCTGGCTCCATGACTTCACAGCAACCTGCCACAGGCAAGGTGCTACGACCAGCAAGGGAAACCTTGGACGATATGACGAGAGCGCTCATGTCATCCGACGTGAGCGCTTTTTTTGTTGAAATACGATTTGGAGGGAACGACAAGATGGAAAAAGCAACATTTGCAGGTGGCTGTTTTTGGTGCATGGTAACACCTTTTGAAGAACTACCAGGGATTGAAGGAATCGTATCCGGCTATATGGGCGGACAGATCGACAATCCGACGTATGAAGAAGTCAAAACGGGAACGACTGGTCATTTAGAAGTCGTTCAAATCACATATGACCCATCTCTGTTTTCATATGAGCGTCTCCTCGAGCTATATTGGATTCAGACCGACCCGACCGATGAAGGTGGTCAATTCCAAGACCGTGGGCCTCAGTATGCCCCAGCCATCTTCTATCACACGGAGGAACAACGAATCGCGGCTGAAGCGAGTCGAGACGTATTAGCAGCAAGTGGTCGCTTCACGGCACCGATTGTCACAAAAATCACTCCGGCGACGACATTCTTCGAAGCGGAAGAGTATCACCAGGATTACCATAAAAAGAATCCGAAACATTATAAAGAAGACCGAGCCATCTCAGGACGAGACACGTTCATCGAAGAGAACTGGACCGAAACCGTATAACGATTATCAGACGCGAATTTTAACATTCGCGTCTTTTATAAGCCCAATAATCGGGAAAAGGGTATTAATGGTTCATACATCCGAAAAGGAGGACTCATACATGAAAACAAGTACGAAACTCATCATCGGTGTGATCGGCGTAGCCGTGATCGCCGTCGCCTGGTGGCTCATCTCACCGCTTTTCTTGACAGAGACCGTCGATGAAGGACTACCACCGACAGCTGTTGAGACGCCTGCTTCAGAAGAAGAAACAGAGGAAGAGACAACTGAGACACCGGAAGCACAACCGAGTCAAACCGAAGTAGCGGGTGTGTTCATGGACGGGGAGAAAAATTATGAGACGACGGGCACGATACGCTCCGTCGAGGCAGAAGACGGGACGTATCTACGATTTGAAGAGTTCGAAACAACGAACGGACCTGACTTATTCGTCTATTTGACGAAGCCAGGACAAGAGACAACCGAAGGCGTCAGTCTAGGATCGTTAAAAGGAAACATCGGGAATCAAAATTATTTAGTCCCTGCGGATGTGAATCTAGAAGAGTACAACACAGTCGTCATCTGGTGCCGTGCGTTCAGCGCGACGTTCGGGACGGGTGAATTAAGCGCATCGAATGAATAACTGATATCAAACAGCCTGGACGTTTGACGTCCTCGCTGTTTTTTTGTATTAGAAAAATTATTTCTATCAGTTCTATCTATTTATTCATGCAATTCACGTGTTACAATATGGTAAAGTATGGAACTTTTTATAAGGAGGGTTTTTATTTGACTTCACATCAATCGACATCATACAGCTCATATTTTTGGAAACGGTTTTGGATTCTTTTTCTGCCGATCGTGACGATTGGGATTTTATCTGAACCAATGATTGTAGAGAACACGTTTAAGAGTCTTGAAGATATCGGCGAGTTTGTTTTCTACTCGCTATTCTATATTGTTGTAATCGGAGGCTTTACTGCGTTTGCCATTTCTTTCGTATGGAGAAGAAAATGATTGTTCCAAAATTGATGGTAGCCTGTTTATCTTCAATTGTTCTGAGTTTTTCTCTTCCAGTCTTCATGCCTGTGTTTGAAGATTTTACTTATTTTCAGAATGTTTTTATGTATGTGTTTTATGCCTCACCTATTATTTTCACTTATGGAATAATGACCTCTATTTTTTCGGAGTTTCTAAGTCAACGTATGACATTCAAAATCAAAAAAATAACTTCATTTTTGATGCACTTGATGTTTGGTGCCTTTTTCGTTTTCCCTTACGGCCTTATATTCGATTTGTCAGTATTTACAGAAGGAACCATTAATTTTGCAACTGTAACGGGAGTGTTTAGTGCTTTTATCTTTTTTGTGATAAATGAATTCATCCTTTTATATGTAAAAATGAAGAATCGATCTTAAACTATCTATTAAAATTTTCTCTAATAATTGATATCCTACAGAAACTTCAAACTGTCATACACCCTCTTTAAACTTAGAGTTTTCACCCTCTATGTAATGAGTAATTTTGGATGTTTATAATGACAATCGGTAGAATCCATATCAACTTCAACATGGACCCTGCCGATATTTAGTTTAAATTATTCGACCTACTTATTAGATCCATTCGCATATCGGGTGAAATTATCGAGAATTGCCTGCCAGCCTTGTCGTTGCAATTCAATCGGATTCATCGATTCTGTATCAAATACCTCAATCACTTTCGTCTGATTCCCTTCTGAAGCAAATGAAATTCTAACTCTCCGTTCATCGTCAAGACGATACTGAATGAGCTCATTTACTTTAACTTCTTCATACACTCCTTCAAAATCAAAGCCCATGCTTTGATCTTTTGCTTCCATCCGACTTCGAAATTTGCCGCCAATCCGTAAGTCGTTTTCCGCTTCGGTCGTATGCCAATCGTCAGACGCATGATTCCACTGTTTAATATGATCTGGGTCTGTCCACAGTTTCCAGACAGTGTCGATTGGTGCATCGACGACCGTTGATATCGTCACTACGTTTGATTCCATAATTCGTTTCCCCTTTACTCTGCAATTTTCCGAGCAATCATGAATGTGGTACGTACCCTGTACCATGTAGATTACATGAGTAGGCATTACTTCCCTATCTGTCACATCATCTCCTGCTCTCCCTTAATATCGCTAATCAAAAAAACCCTGAATGGCACGCTAGCATGAGTGCTCATTCAGGGTTCTTATCATTTCATAATCGAAATTTAGCTCTTGGCAATCCCAAGCATAAATCCGGCAACGACAATCAGACCAATTCCCATAAAGACATAGACGCGCTCTTTTGTCGTCTTCTCTTCTTTCAAGAGATAGATCCCACCGAGTGTCGCCACGACGACGTTCAATTGAGATAAAGCGAACGAAGTCGCAATCCCAACTTCTCCGCTCGAGACGAAGAGACCGAAGTTCCCGATCCCCCAGGCAATCCCGGCTAAAATATTCTTAAACGTACGTGGATCGATTTTCTTCACGTCCTTCTCACGGAGACTGAAAAGAAGAGCCGCGATGAACATTCCGACGGATTGTGGAAGAATTGCCGTGATACCATCTACTTCAAAATAGTTCGTTAAGACCGCATATGTGACGTAACCGATACTTGAAACGAATAAGACGAGTAATCCCTTCTTCAACGCACCGGCGCTATCTTTGTCTTTTTTCTGTTGATACGATGTCATCGTCGCCCCGATGATAATCAAGACGAGCGCTGAGAACCCTAACCACAGCTCTGTCGTCGTCTGCCAGTCCCCGAGAACGATGACCCCAAAGAGTGACGTTCCGACAAGCTGCATTCCTGTACTAATTGGCATCGCTTTGGAGACGCTTAGGATTTGGAACGATTGGAACTGCAAATATTGACCGAGCGCCCAGAACGCCCCTGAGATAAATCCGGTCACGATGGCGAGTGTCGTGAACTCCGGTCGGAATACGAGGGCAATCACGGCCGCCATGATCATCGCCCCGATGGTCGTTCCGATTAACTGCTGAATCGGTTTTCCTCCCACTTTCGACACGATGAGTGGAATACTTCCCCACATGAGTGCCGGTAAGAGTGCCAAAAGAATCATTTCCATAAAGCACACCTGCTTTCTTAATATAACGTCTAACATGAAATTCCCACGTCTCCAATTTTATAAACCTAAATTGCAAAAGGGAATTGCCATGTCGAATACTACGATGATATAATGATTTCGAACGGGGCATTAGCTCAGCTGGGAGAGCGCTACGCTGGCAGCGTAGAGGTCGTGTTACTTTTTTATTGGTATGGTGCGATTCAACCTTTATATGAACGGGTAATGAAAGATAGACTTTTTTATATAAGGGGGAATTTTGATGGAACGAACATCTGTAGAAGAAACATTGGCGAGCGTAATTGAATGTATGCGCGCATGCAACCATTGCTTCTCAAAAAGTTTACAAGAAGAGGATTTACACATGTTTACCGAATGCATTCGACTGACACGAGAATGCTCAGACATTTGTACGTTGGCTTTAAATGCTTTAGAAACAGATTCGGCCTTCTCTAAACCAATCGTTGCCTTGTGTGCTCAGGTATGTGATACATGTGCCGTCGAATGTGGCCGTCACTTGCATGACCACTGTCAGGCTTGTGCAAAAGCGTGCGAGCGCTGTGCCGAAGCTTGCCGTACCCTCGTCGCCGCTTAAGCACGACATTCGTCTAACTTTCTGTTAGACTTTTTTTATTGCAAAAGAAAGAAGGTAAATTATGAATCATACCATTCTCGCTCTCGATGTGGAGACCGCTAATCGAGATAGCCTTAGCATCTGCTCTGTCGGGTGGAGCATCCTGCAAAATGGAGAAGTGATTGAAACTGATCAACGACTCGTCAATCCAGAGGAAGACTTTGATATGGGGAACATACGGGTTCATGGCATTCGTCCGAGTGACGTATGGGATGCCCCTGCGTTACCGGAAGTACTTGCCTCTCTTTACCCGATTTTACGAGAAGTCGACCTCGTCATCGCACATAACGCCTCATTTGATATGGGTGCCTTAAGAAAGGCAATTTTGAAATATGATCTATTCGATTTCCCTACAATTGAGTACGGGTGCACTGTCAAATTGTCACGTAAACTGTATCCTGGACTCCCGAACCACAAGTTGAACACGATGGCAGAATACCTGAACGTGCCTTTTATTCATCATGATGCAGCAGAAGACGCTCGCGTATGCGCTCTACTCATGCGTGATATGATGCAGAAAACCGGCATTACAAGCTCGAGAGAGCTACATCGCTATACGTCCGTCAAAACAGGAACACTCGCATATTAAACCGGTCATGAGCCCATGACCGGTTATTTTTTGAAAATCCATCGTTTTTGGACATAGTAACTGACAAAAAAGAGAAAGCTGTCGACGATAATTTTTAGGATGACTTCTCCTTGTCTAAATAAAAGAAAAAGAAGATAGACCAACAATGCCGAGGTTACCATCTGGAGAACGACGAGCGAAAAATATTTGGAAAGTGATCGTCGCGCTTTTGAATGAAAGACGACTTTCCGATTGACGAAATAATTGAATAGAGAGGAGATAATTCGAGCGACGACCGTCGCGATGACGACGTGAGCCGTATCGAAGTACGGCGATAATAAAAAGATAAAACCTGCATACATCCCAACGTCGACAAGAAATGAAGCGACGGACGATGCCGAATACATCAAAAACATACGATAGATTAAAATCGAATCTAAAATCGGTCTAAAATGGGATGATACGTTTTCGTTTTCATATACCGTCTGGATGGTCGTCTGTTGAATCGGAACCTGTAACCGCTTTGTGAACGTCAGCATATTCATCTCGAACTCATATCGATTCCCCGGAATGTCAATCAGTTGTCGTGCGTATCGCATCGGGATGGCACGAAGTCCTGTCTGAGTATCTTTTAACTTCAATCCACTCCCGATCAACATGACGAGTCGTGTCGCCTGATTGCCGAATCGACTTCGGAGCGGAATCTTATCCCCACTGAAGTCACGGCAACCCATGATCAGATGATGCGGCTTACTCACCCCCTCCTCATACACATTGACGACGTCCTCAGGTAAATGTTGTCCATCGGCGTCAACTGTGATGACACCTAACTTGTCGGGATAGGTCTCTGCAATATGCTGTAGTCCAGTCTTCAGAGCTGCCCCTTTTCCTTGATTCTGTTCGTGCGTTAGCACTTGGTCAACAAATGATGCCACCTTTTCAAATATGCCTACCGTCGACTCATCACTACCGTCATTGACCACAACGATGGTCGAAAACCCACTCGCCCTCAGCCTTTCCACGAGTGTGACGAGTGCATCGTCAGGGTTGTAGGCCGGAATCAAAATTGTATACGCTTGACGTTTTTCTACTTCTTGCACTTGCATCGCCACCCCTCCTTCAATTCCCTTATACCCGAAGCAACGGATTCGCATTCTCAATTAAAAAATGCACCAGTCCTGAGACTGATGCATGAACTCACCCGATAAAGATCAAGTATGACGAAACAAAGTACACGACAACGACGAGCAGCGAAGGAATGACGTAACGTACCTTCGATGTGACGTTTTGACGCAGGACGCTATACATCACGAGAATCGATAGAATCGTAATCCCGACCGCCGAAACAAGGTGTGACGTCGATACGTCTGCCAAGATCGAACCGTTTCGATAGAAGACGTCCGACATGGCGATAATGAGCATGTTGAAGATGTTACTTCCGAGAATCGAACCGAATGCCAAGTTGACGTTTCGAAGTTTGAGCGCCATAAACACGGCGACTGCCTCAGGTAATGATGTCGATGCGGCAATCAAAAAGCTCCCGACGAAACTAGAACCGAGTCCCGTGACGACGGCGATTTGATCTCCTGTGATGGAGAGTGCCGTTCCGGCTGCCATGATGACGACAGCGGCAATTAGAAACCCGAATCCAGCTCGTTTCAACGTGATGTCTTCATACTTACTGACGACGACCTCTTCTTCCACTTCATGCTCAGCGACCGGCTCTTTCGGTTGCTTCCCGATATAGTAAATCCCGATCCCGTAAAGAAGGGCAATTAAAAGTGCGTCGACACCAATTCCGATGAAGGTCATATCGACTCGGACAATTAAGGCGACCAACGTCGTCACGGTCAGCAACAGCCCAAGTCCTGCCGTGTATAGATGATCACGGCTCGCATAGTTGAAGAGTTGCTTTTGACGGAAATAAAGGTCGAACATCGCTAAAATAAAAATATTGAACAAGTTAGACCCGAGCATGTTTCCGATGGCGATGTCCGGATTGTCAATCATG